>JBAZFB010000006.1 GCA_041653595.1 Candidatus Omnitrophota bacterium
TGCGGACCTAGGCCTTCGCTGCGCAGCCCAGCAATCCGACCTTCCTCTTTACAACCAATTTAATTGCGTCACGGGCAGGGCCCAGGTATTTCCTCGGGTCGAACTCGGCCGGCGTCGTAAAAAATACCTTCCTTATCGCGCCCGTCATCGCGAGGCGCAGGTCGGTATCTATATTTATCTTACAGACGTTCATCTTGGCCGCCTTCGTTATCATCTCCTCAGGCACGCCCCTCGCGCCGGGTATCTGGCCGCCGTAATCGTTGCAGATCTTCACGAGGTCGGCCGGCGCGGACGATGCCCCGTGCAGGACGAGCGGAAAGTTGGGCAGCAATTTGCCTATCTTCTCCAGCCTGTCGAAATCGAGTTTCGGTTCACTTTTAAATTTATATGCTCCATGGCTGGTGCCGATAGCTACCGCGAGCGAATCGCATCCGGTGCGTTTTACGAACTCGACCGCCTGGTCCGGGTCGGTGTATATCGCGTCTTTCGCGGCAACCGAGATATTATCTTCCACGCCGGCAAGCTTTCCGAGTTCTGCCTCGACAGGCACGCCCTTCGCGTGCGCGTAATCGACGACTTGCTTCGTCAGCCTGATATTCTCCTCAAAGGGATACTTCGACCCGTCGATCATGACCGAAGTGAACCCGCCGTCTACGCACGACTTACACATCTCGAAATCCTCGCCGTGGTCCAAGTGCAGGACGCAGTCGATGCCGGTGCACTCCATCGCCGCGTCGACGAGATGGATGAGGTACTGGTGACGCGCGTATTTGCGCGCGCCGGCCGAGACCTGCAGGATAACAGGAGCTTTCTCTTCGGCTATCGCCTCGGTGATGCCCTGTATGATCTCCATGTTATTTACGTTGAAGGCCCCTACAGCATAACCCTCTTTATATGCCTTCGCGAACATCTCTTTTGTCGATATGAATGCCATCTTGAGCTCCTCTCCTTTATTTTGTTTTTATGTCCCCACTTCCCAGGAAGACAGGTATTCCTGCTGTTCCCTGGTCAGGGTATCTATTTTTATCTTCATCGACTCGAGTTTCAGCGCAGCGATCTTCTCGTCTATGTCTTTCGGGACAGGGTAGACCTTGTTCTGTAATCTCTTCGAACTCTTTACGACGAATTCCGCGGAGAACGCCTGGTTCGCGAACGACATGTCCATGACCTGCGCCGGATGGCCTTCCGCCGCCGCGAGGTTTATGAGCCTGCCCTCGCCGAGGAGATTTATCCTGCGGCCGTCCTTCATCGTATATTCGTCCACAAAATCCCTTATCCTCCTCTTCTTCCTGCTCATCTTCTCGAGGGCCGGGATATCTATCTCGGCGTTGAAATGGCCGGAATTGCAGATTATCGAGCCGTCCTTTAACGCCTTGAAATGTTCGCCCCTGATGACATTCAAGTCGCCGGTGACGGTCACGAAGATATCGCCGATCTTAGCCGCGTCTTTCATCGGCATGACCCTGAACCCGTCCATTACCGCTTCTATCGCCTTGAGCGGATCGACCTCGGTGACAATGACGTTGGCTCCCAGGCCTTTCGCGCGGGATGCGGCGCCTTTTCCGCACCAGCCGTACCCGGCGACGACAAAATTCGTCCCGGCCACGAGCTCGTTCGTCGCCCTTATGATGCCGTCGATCGTCGACTGGCCCGTCCCGTAACGGTTATCGAACATATGTTTTGTCAGCGCGTCGTTTACCGCGATGACCGGGAAAAGGAGAAGCCCTTTCTGCTCGAGGCTCTTCAGCCTTATGACGCCTGTCGTCGTCTCCTCTGTCCCCGCTAAGATATTCTTCACGAGGTCCTGCCTCTTCGAATGTATCGTCGAGACGAGGTCCGCCCCATCATCCATTGTGATATTGGGGCGGTGGTCTAGCGCCGCGTTTATATGCTTATAATATGTCTTGCCGTCCTCGCCTTTGATGGCGAATACCGGTATCCCATAATCTTTGACCAGCGACGCCGCGACGTCATCCTGGGTGGAAAGCGGGTTTGACGCGCATAAGACGCAATCGGCTCCGCCGGCCTTAAGCGTAAGCATGAGCGCGGCCGATTCGGTCGTCACGTGGAGGCAGCATGATATCCTGACTCCCTTTAGCGGCCTCTCCTTCGCGAACCTCTTGCGTATTAGCTTCAGGACCGGCATATTCTCGTCGGCCCATTCTATGCGCAGCTTCCCCCTTTTCGCCAGGCCTATATTTTTAATATGGTATTTCATGCTCTCCTCGCGAGTGCGGCGGCCTTGTCGGTCTTCTCCCACGAGAAGCCCATGTCCTCGCGCCCGAAGTGGCCGTATGCCGCGGTCTTCCTGTAAAAAGGTTTCCTCAGGTCGAGCGTCTCGATTATGCCCTTGGGGGTCAGGTCAAAGTTCTCTTTCACGAGTTTTTCCAGCTTCGAATCGGAGACCTTGCCCGTGCCGAAGGTATCAACATTTATCGAGACCGGCTCCGCCCTGCCGATGACATAAGCGATCTGGAGCTGGCATTTGTCGGCCAGGCCCGCCGCGACGATGTTCTTCGCTACGTATCTCATCATATAGGCTGCCGAACGGTCGACCTTCGTCGGGTCCTTGCCGGAGAAAGCGCCGCCGCCGTGCGGGGTGGCGCCGCCGTAGGTGTCCACGATTATCTTCCTGCCGGTCATGCCCGTATCCGACTGGGGCCCGCCGACCAAAAAGACGCCGGTCTGGTTGATGAAAAATTCCGTATCTTTCGTAAGGTAATCGCCGACGACCGGCTTGATCACCTTCTCGATTATGTCTTTGCGCCCTTTACTCGAAAAAGCGTTCTTCTCTACGGCCTCATCGGTATGTTGAGCGGCGATAACCACATTCGTGACCGTCCTCGGCTTGCCGTTCACGTAATCGACCGTGACCTGCGATTTGCCGTCCGGGCCGAGATATTTCAATATCCCCTTCTTCCTGACCTCGGAAAGTTTCAATGATAATTTATGCGCGAGCATTATCGGCAGCGGCATCAGTTCCTTCGTCTCGCGGCAGGCGTACCCGAACATCATTCCCTGGTCTCCGGCGCCGCCCCTATCGACGCCCTGCGAGATATCGGGCGACTGGGAGTGTATCGCGTTCAGAATCGCGCAGGTATGGTAGTCGAACCCGTACTTCTGGTCCGAATAACCTATATCTTTAAGGACGTTGCGGCAGAGGTCGTGCACGTGCACAAAAGTCTTCGTGGTTATCTCCCCGCCGACAATGATCAGGCCCATCGTGACATACGTCTCGCACGCGACCCTGCCCCTCGGGTCGTCCTTAAGGACGGCGTCAAGGACGCCGTCGGATATCTGGTCGCATACTTTGTCCGGATGGCCTTCCGTTACCGACTCTGACGTAAAAAGATAATCTCTCTTTTCCATTCTCTTTCCTCTTTCTCCTTTATTTTTCCTGGAAACTTAAATTAGCCCTGCGGTACGATTCCAGGTCACCGATATCGTACCATACCCCTTTGAATACGTAACACCTGACTTCTTCTCTCTTGCTGAGCCACTGTATAAAATGGCCGGGCGCGTCCTTTTCATCTCCCGCCTTAAGAAATTCCTCTATGAGGCCCAATTTGCCCTCCGGGAAATAATAAATGCCCGTAGCTATCAAAGACGTCGGCGGGTCCTCGGGCTTCTCCAGGAAATTGATCATGTCGCCTTTTTCGTCAACTTCCACGACGCCGTAGATGCTCGCCTTCTTCCTGTCGCCGATATCATACGCGCCGATAGCGAAATTCCCGGGGGACTTCTCCGCGTAATCCGCGAAACCCTTCAATCCCCAGTCGAACATATTATCGCCGGCGAGGACTATCATGTCGTCCTGTATCTTCTGCCTTTTGACCGCGAGCCTTATATCGCCTATCGCGCCTAGCCTGTCGTCGTTCGTCGTGCTGCCGTCGTCCTCGAGGATCACCTTCTTGGCGGACTTGACCGTCTTAAGCCAATCGCCGAACACCCCGTAGAACTTCCGGTTCGTCACTATATATATCGCGTTTATCCCTTTTATATCGCAGAGTTTTTGGACCAGGTGGTCGGCTATAGTCTTCCTGCCCACGGTCAATAGCGGCTTCGGCTTGTCTTTTGTCAGGGGATATAACCGCGTCGCGTATCCGGCGGCGAGGATAACGGCTTTCATCTGAACTTGCTCAACTCCTTTTTAAGGTTGACGATCCTCTCGACCGGCGTCGGGTCGACGCCATTTTGGATCGCGAGGTAACAGCTCACGAAATCCCCGGTATTTATAAGGTTGAACATCCTCGAGAGGAGGTTCCTGCCTTTCGATCTCAGCTCTATGACCTTCGTTTCCTTCCCTATCATCGTCTTCGTTATCTCTATCCTCTTCGCGACGCGCGGATGCTCGCTCTCGTCCCTCAATATCACGACCGCGAGGTCCTTAAGCAGTTTCTCCGGCCCTTCCCACCCGACCGTCTCATTATGGTTCAGCTCCGGGAAGACGTGCGTCGAGGCGAGGGTCTTCGCGTTCTCGGCTAACTGGCCCCTCCATCTCACGACGATCGAATCGATATGTTTATTGGCGCCGTAGATTATCACGTATTTCCCACTCAATTCCTTCGCGATCTTTTTGGCAATATTTTTTGGCGAGGGGACCTCCGGGCCGATGACGTTGTCGCGGAATTCCCTCATATCGGCTATCGCCTCCTCGACATTCCCGGTCTTGTCATCGATGAAACCAAATTTATGCAGCACATCCAGCCAGCTGAAGAACGAATATCCTAGCGCCGACCTCGGCGGGTTGCCGCCCGGTATATAAATGACCGGCACCTTGTCCTCCTTAGCGAGGACCTCTAGTTTGCCGCCTGAGGTTATCGCGATTATTTTCGCGCCCTTCTGCCTCGCTTCCGCGTATGAGGATAGGGTCTCTTCCGTGTCGCCCGAATAGCTGCAGGCGAAAAAGAGCGTATCCTTTCCCACGAACCTGGGCAGGGTATAATCGCGGCTCACGAATATGGGGATCTTTATCTCGTCGGTAAGGTAAGAACGCAGGAGGTCGGCGCCTATCGCCGATCCGCCGAGCCCTGAAAACACGATATTTTTGCAGCCGGCGCCGATATACGACTGGGGAACGAAGAAATCCTTCCCGATGGAAAAGGCGTTCTCGCATTGCTCCGGGAATTTCACTATCAAGTCGAGCATGCCTGATTTGTCTATCTTTTTCACCTGGTCCATATTATCGATGTCGTTCAATATATTCTCCTTTACTGGAGGCCGGGGAGGACTTCCCTGAGTTTCCTGGCGGCGAATTCCTCTATTTCGGTGCCGGTCGAGAAAGTAAGGGCCTCATTCGCTATTTGTTGGGCGGCCTTATACTCGACCGACCTTATTATCTGTTTGATCCTCGGGATATTGACCGGGCTTGTCGAGAACTCATCGAGGCCAAAACCGAGCAAAAGCAGCGCGAAAGCCGGATCGCCGGCCATCTCGCCGCACATCCCTACCGATATATTCGCCTTGTGGCCGATATCTATGACGCTCTTTATCAGCCTCAGGACGGCCGGATGCGCCGGCTCGTAAAGATACGCGATCTTTTCGTTGACCCTGTCGACGGCCAGCGAATATTGTATCAGGTCGTTCGTCCCTATTGAGAAGAAATCCACTTCCTTGGCGAGTATATCCGCGGTCATCGCCGCCGAGGGAACCTCGATCATCGCGCCAACCTCGATGTTCTGGTCGAACGGGACGTTCTCCCTCCTGAGCTCGTCTTTCATCTCGCCAAGCAGTTTGTTCGCCTCGCGGAGCTCTTCCACTCCCGAGATCATGGGATACATTATCTTGAGCTTGCCGTGCGCCGAAGCCCTCAGTATGGCGCGCAATTGTACCTTAAAGATGTCAGGGCGCGCCAGGCAGAACCTTATCGCCCTCCATCCCATGAACGGGTTCATCTCTTTGGCTATTTTCAACTGGGACATGAATTTATCGCCGCCGAGGTCGAGGGTCCTTACGACGACGGAATCCGGCGACATCTGTTCCGCGACATTCTTATAGGCCGCGTATTGCTCCTCTTCGGTGGGAAGTTCAGTGTGTTCAAGATAAAAAAATTCGGTCCTGTAAAGCCCGATGCCGTTCGCGCCGTGCGATTTTACCGACGGCATCTCATCGGGTATCTCGATATTGGCTGAAAGGTGTACCTGGCGCCCGTCGCGCGTCACGCAAGGCAGGTCGCGCAGGTGCGTCAGCGAGGCGTCGAATTCGGCGATCTTGGTCTTCGCCTGCTCGTATTTCGCGAGCGTCTCCTGGTCGGGATCGGTTATGACAAACCCGTTCGAGCCGTCCACTATTATAGTGTCGCCGCTCTTTACGCCCTTCGTTACATTCTTCAGGCCGACGACCGCCGGTATCTCGAGCGCCTTCGCCATGATGGCGGTATGGGATGTCTTGCCGCCTATATCCGTAGCAAAAGCTATGACATTCTTCTTATGGAGGGAAGCCGTGTCCGACGGCGAAAGGTCATAAGCTATCACGATGACTTTCTCGCCTATATCCGCGAGCGTCTCGCGTTTCTTGCCCAGCAGGTGGAGCAGGACCCTCTTTCCGATATCGCGGATGTCCGCGACGCGCTCCTTGAGGTATTCGTCCTCGACCTTCTGGAACGCGCTTATATACCTTTTGACGACATCGTCGAATATATACTCGACGCACACGAGGTCTTTCTTTAGCCTGGCTATGACCTCCTCGATAAGCGTGCGGTCCTCGAGCACCAACAGGTGGGCGTTGAAGATCTCGGCGTGTTTTATGCCCAGTTGTTCTGAGATGCGTTCCTGGATGCCCAGTATCTCCTGCCTCGTCTGGATAAGGGCGTCCTCAAAGCGCGCGATCTCGCGGGGCAGGTCCTTCTCCGGGATATCCCTCTTTATAACGGTATAGGCCTCGCTGTCTAATATGAAGACCTTGCCTATAGCGACACCGGGCGAAGCCGGTATGCCTTTAAGCAGCATCTATCTCTCCTGCTAAAACCTGTTCAAGCTCAACCATGGCCTTTTCGGCGTCTTCCCCGTCGACCTTCAGGGTGACCTGGGCGCCTTTTCCGGCCGCGAGCATGAGTATGCCCATGATAGACTTGCCGTTGACTTCAAGCTTTCCCTTTTTCACGACGACTTCCGAGTCGTATTTATTAGCGATCTGCACAAAGATCGCGGCAGGCCTGGCGTGAAGCCCCGACTTGTTCTTTATGGTTATCTTCTTCTCTGTTATCATCTCATTCCTCTATTTTGATATTTTTTGTGATCTTCACGCCCCATACCGCGCCCGGCGCGAGCTTGAACTTCCAATGGAACAGGACCGAAAGCTCTTGGTAAGTCCTTTCCAGCCCCTGCTCCGAATCCGATACCGTCTCTACCGGGAAATACCAGAGATCCGAGGCCTTCGATATCTCAAAATCTATTTTTACTCCGTACCACTGGTCATTGACGTTTATGTTCGTCAACCCGTGCGCCTCGCCCACCTTGTTGAGGTGCGGGTCCTTCAACGAATAATTAAATTCCACGCCGAACCAGGGCTCGAACTCCCTCGTATCTAGGTTCGTTATCTTGTATTCTATTTCCATCTCCTGGCTGTCCGGCCTGATGCTTATACTTTTCGCGACCCTTAATTTATACGCGTCGCCGGAGCCGGCGTAATAATTGCCGTCGCGTGTGAGTTCGACCGCGATACCCTTCGGCCTCGCCTCTTTCTTTATATCATATTTATATTCGCCGCCCAGGAAATCCCCGGCCTCGCCGTATTTGCACGCCGCGAAATCCTTCACCGTCGTGCCTTCCTTCAAAAAATGGTCCAAAAGCGATACGCGCCTGTAAGAATCGTAGCTTAAGTCGGCGACGAGCTCGGCGTCCTTCGCCCTCGAGACATCATGTATCGAGTCTATCCCGCCGTCTTTCTTACCGGTGTCGCGGGCTTTCGCCTTCTCCAGCGCCTTGTCGTGGTACGGTTCCCTGCGCCTCGCCAGCGTATTCGTCATGTTCAGCGCGAGCGGCTTGAAATCCAGTTCAAAGAGCGTTCCGCCGTTATGCGGCGAAAGATCGAGTTCCAGTTTCGAATTCGATATTAACACTTCATCATATGAATCGCAGTCGAGATCCGTCTCTACCGACTCGACCCAGTTCGCGTCCTTGTGCGCGGCCTTATCGAGTTCCTTCTGCGCCTTTATAAGATTAGAATATACGGCCGAGCGCAGGTGGTTCAGGTAGAGCCCGCCGAAGACCCCGTGCCAGTAGGCGCAATTGCACTGGCCCTTATAAAGGTACTCCAGCGCCTTCTTCGACTTGGCTCCGGCGACCAGCCCGCTCACGAACTGCATCTTCTTCTGCATGCTGTTCGATTCGGGATATTTCACCAAAAAATTCTTGAAATAACCGCCGCTCCACTCCATCATCTCGCGGTAGCTCGCGCACGTCAGGTATATCCTGCCGGTCGGGCCGTTCTCTTTTATATATTCGGTCAGCGTTGTCGTCCTGATCCACGCCGATTCCTTCTCGAGGGCGCCGAAGAAATTTTCGAGCCACTTCTCCTCGAAAACCCACTTGTGCGTCCCGGGCCAGACGCCGAATTTCTCGCCGTCGTCCGCGTATAAACTTGCCGGGAACCCCTTCTCCTTCTGCTGCCCCAGATAGTCTATCGTCTCCTGGGGCATCCTGAACGGTATAGTATATCTTAATTTCTCGGAACCGGGGAATATGAATAATTTCTCCCCGTCGTCCTCGGTCACGTAATATCCGGAAAGGCCGTCCGGCTTCTGCCCTACATACGTAAAATGCCAGTCATCGACTATCGCGAACTTTATACCTGCCTTCGCCAGGGGCTTTATGAGCGTCGGCTCCCATACCCTCTCGGTCAGCCATACGCCGCTTGCCTCGTAGCCGGTAAAGCCTTTTATCTTCTCGTTCATCAGCTTTACCTGGCCGAGTATATCGCGCTCGGGTATGAGCGTCAGTATCGGCTCATAATAACCGCCCGAAAGCATCTCGACCTGCCCGCGCCCGGCCATCTCTTTCAGCATCTTGATGAATTCGGGATGCTTCGCGGCTATCCAGTCGAGCAGGCAGCCCGAATAATGCAGCGCCGCCTTAAGCCGCGGATGCCTGTAAAGCGATTCCAAAAAGGGCAGATACGACTTTTCGTACGACTCGGCGAATATCCACTCGAAATTCCCGTCCGGCTGGTGGGAATGTATCGCCAGTAAAAGATCGATCTTCTGCGGCATCAGATGCCTGTCCCCTTCAATTCGTATATAAGATCAAATATTCTTTTCGAGATCTTCTCGGCGTTGTGCCTGATGAAATCGTCGATGGTTATCATGTCGCCCTCGACCACGCCTAAACCCATCTTGCGTATATTTTTTATATCCGGCTCGACCTGGAACGCCTCCTCGGCCTTGTATTTATCCAAAAAGCGCTGGGGTATCTTCGCGGTATTTACAAATACATAATCTACAAAATCGCTGCTCGTATGCCTCAAAAGCGCCTCGACATGGTCTGAGGCGGTATACCCGTCGGTCTCGCCGTGCTGTGTCATCACATTGCACAGGTAGATCTTGACGGCCCTGGACTTTAATATGCTCTCGACCACGCCTCCCACCAGGAGATTGGGCAGGATGCTCGTATAAAGGCTGCCCGGCCCGATGACGATCGCGGCGGCCTCTTTTAAGGCGACAAGCGCCTCGGGCGTCGCCTTGACGCTCGCGGGATTAAGATATAACCTTTTTATCGGGCTTACGACGCCGCTGACTTTCGGAATAGCGCTTTCGCCCGAGGTCTGCGTCCCGTCCGCGCGCTTAGCGGTCAATGTCACCTTTTCAAGGGTGGACGGCACCACGCTCCCGCGTATCGCGAGGACTTTGCTCGACTCTTTTATCGCTTTCTCAAAATCGCCGGTGATCTTGGAAAGGGCGGTAATAAAAAGATTCCCGAAACTATGGCCTTTCAGGCCCTCGCCTTCGGTAAAACGATACTGGAAAAGGTCCCTCATCAGCCCTTCGTCGTCCGAGAGCGCTATAAGGCAGTTTCGTATATCCCCGGGCGGGAGGACATCAAATTCATTCCTTATCCTCCCGGAACTGCCGCCGTCATCGGCCACCGTGACTATCGCCGTGATATTCGACGTCGTCTCTTTAAGGCCGTGCAAAAGGACCGCCAGGCCTGTGCCGCCGCCTATCACCGCTATCTTCGGCCCTTTCGAAAGGGCCCTCTGCCTTAACATGATGCCCAGCAGGTCGTTCTCGCGGCGCGGCAAAAAGACCGTCACGAACGATTTGACCATCTTGCGCATGCCGATTATCATCAGCAAGACGCCGAGCATAAAGAGCAGCGTCCCGAAGACGAGAAGGTTCGCCTTGTGGGTATACATATATTTCACGTAGCCGAACCACAGGAACCCGGCCGCGAACATGACCGCGAGTATCCCCACAGAAAAGAGGAATATCCACCTCTTTATCCTCATACCCGGATATAACCACTTGAACCAGCGCATTCTATTACCCTTTTTTTAACGATTTATTATCTAAAAAAATTATGGCGTTTTTTACTGCCGGGCTTTCGGAATGATCAATGGCGTTTCGTGTCTTCTTCTTCGATCAGCCTAAGGATACTCTTCTCATCTTTGCATTGCCTGAGGGCATCGCGGAAGGGCCTGTCCTTCAGAAGGCGTGATATCCTGGCCAATGCTTTAAGGTGAGGGCCCGCGGAATCTTGCGGCGCTACGAGAAGGAAGAAGATATGCACCGGCTCTCCGTCGAGCGAATCGAAATTGACGCCTTTGGGCGAGAGCGCGAACGCGGCGGTCAATTCCTTCACGCCGTCGTATTTGCCATGAGGGATACCTACGCCCTGGCCTATCCCGGTCGAGCCAAGCGCCTCGCGGCTAAGGAGTATCTTCACCAGCTTGTCCTTCTCCTTAAGCGACCCGGCTTTGGCCAGCAGGTCGACCAGCTCCCTGACGGTTTCTTCCTTGTCCTTCGCCTGAAGATCGGCGGTCACAGCATCCTGGTTGAGAAAATCCATTATCTTCATTACGGCTTCCTCCTCTTGACTTTTAAAAATGGAGCGGGTGAACGGGATCGAACCGTCGACAACTACCTTGGCAAGGTAGCGCTCTACCAGCTGAGCTACACCCGCGTTATCTTCGACTGCCAACGAACTGGTGCGCGGAAGAGGATTTGAACCTCCACGAGTTTCCCCAATAGCTCCTAAGGCTATCGCGTCTGCCAGTTCCGCCATCCGCGCGGAAACAAAAAACGAGGCACATGGTGAGCCGCGAAGGACTTGAACCTTCAACCAACAGATTAAGAGTCTGCTGCTCTACCGATTGAGCTAGCGGCCCGAATTTAGAGAACACATTTTAACAGAATTAGTCCCGAAGGTCAACCAAAAATCGACTATTATTTGGGCTCGGGGATGGTCAGGCGGTTGTTCTTGAGCTCTACGGTGATATGGCTATTTTTGCGCGCGGCTTCCACCGCTTTCTCGTCGGCATTTAGGAGCCTGACGAAGCATTTCAGGTCGCTTTTGGCCGGGCGCCCAAGCTTGACCCTGATTATCTTATCCATCCTGAGCTTCTTGAAGATGTAGGCATAATTATACTCGATCCAGAGAAGATCGAGCAGGAATATCACGATAATGATCAGGGCTGCGTCCCTCATCACCCCGAACAATTGCGCGGATGCGTCCGCCGAAATACCGAAACCCGCCCTCAAACCCGGAATAAGAATAATAAAGACGCGGGAGATGAAAAATCCCCATATGACCCATAGTAAGGCGGTAACGACCCCCTCGATGATCTTCCTTAAAAGGGTCTTAAGTTCCGGCCTTTCTATTATCTTAGAGTCTGTAACCCTCTGTCCGGGCTTTTCCATGTCACTCTAACTCCTTTTCTAAAGATAAATACGTTGCAGAAACCGGCTAAGGCTGCTGCGGCATTTATCATCCAATAGAAGAACGGGTACCATATTATCCAGTAGTAATATCTCAACAGCGACCTGCTCTCATAATGCGAATCTATATAAAGGCTTATAAGTGTCTGGATGAGGCACATTGTGGCGAGGACCCCGCCGGCCCATGACGGCGCCACCAAATAACAGATCGGCCGGATGAACGGGATGTTGAAATGGCACAGGACAAAAGCGGCCAGCCACGAGAGCAGCATAAAAGCTACTGAGAATGCCCAAAAGATCGATACCACATATTCCAGGTATACCGGCCAGAGCCGCTTTTCGCTGAAATGGAGCCATATGTCCTTGTGCTTCTTCATTACCTCCATGCCGCCTTGCGCCCACCTCACCCTTTGGTTCCATAATCCTTTTATCGTCTCCGGCGTCAGTATCCAGGCCAGCGCGCGCGGCTCGAACCGCACATCCCAGCCGGCCCTCTCCAGCTTCCAGGTCATATCTATATCTTCGGTCACCGTATCTGAGCTGAAAAGGCCGCACCTTATAAAGGCGCTCTTCCTGAAGGAAGCCACGACACCCGATACGGTCAGGATCTTTCCCAGTATGCGCTGGGCCCTTTTTATCAGGCCGATTATGCTCGAATACTCGCCGATCTGTATCTTGCCCAAAAGCGTCGTCCTGTTCCTTATGCGCGGGTTGCCGGTGACCGCCCCGACGGTCGGGGACTTGGCGAAATGCCACGCCATCATCTTTAGGATATTTTTATCGACGAGGCAATCCGCGTCCACTATCAATATAAGATCTCCCTCGCACAAAAGGACACCCGCGTTGATAGCCTTGGACTTGCCGCTGTTAGGCATGAGATGGACCGCCTTGAGCCATCCGGGATATTTGTCCGCGAGAGCGTCTATTATCTCGGCTGTCCTGTCGGTGCTGCCGTCATCTACGACGAGGACCTTATACGAGGGATAATCGAGGTCCCTTAAGTTCTCGATCGTCTCCTTGATAGCGCCTTCCTCGTTATGCGACGGCACTATGATAGAATATGAAGGATAGGTATCGAGATCGCTGTTGCGCGGCTTCATCTCCCTGCGCCAATAGAACAATAACGCGCCTATGATCCAGACAAAACTCATGTAGAGCGGATAAAGGAAGACGAAATAATTGAAAAGATCCCAGAGTGTTTTCATTTCCCCTGTAAAAGGTCCCTTATCGTGATTTTTCTTTGGAACGAAAAATCTTCCGTGGACATCATCAGCCGGATGGCGCCCGCATCGGGCTCGTTTTCCGTGAAATCATCCGGGTAATACCCGACGTTGCGCGCGCCGGAGGCGACAAGCGTCTTAAGCCACCTGTCGAGCGTCTTAGTCTCGATCCATTTCTTGCTATCCCAATCATAGGCCTGGACCTTGAAGACCGTCTTATTTATGCCGTCGGGATATTTCTTCGCGTCCTCGACCAATTTCTTCAACCATTTATCGGGCCGGCCGGCTTTTTCCATCCTCGGGTATGCCATGACAGCCACATTATAGTAAGCCTTAAGGCTATCCGCGTAATTCTGCGCGTACCATTCTTCGCTCTCCGGTTTCGTCAGGACTTCCGAATATATCGTCCGGATAAAACCCGTGATCGGCCTGTATTTGCGGACCGCTTTTTCCAGTTCACCGGTAAAGTCTATGAGCGTCTTCGTCTTAAGGCGCATCCATTCCGTCTTCTGGGCCTGGCTCAATGATGTATACGGGACGTCCTCGCCTCCGCTTATCTTCTTGTAGGCCGCGGCGGCCGCGGGATTGAAATCCTCGTGGTCGTTTAAGTATCCGTCGTCCTGGAAGACGACTCCCTTTAACCTGCTGTGGATCGCCAAGTCCTCATATAACATTATAAGTTTTTCCCGCGCCTCGGCGTTAAACGGCGATAGGCGCGCGTATGAATAATGGGAAGGCGCCCTTTTGCCGTCGACAAGCTCCATTACCCTAAGCTCTCCGGTCTTTTTTGCGTCGGGTAATGCGATAGCAAGCGTCGGCATCCAGGCATATACCTCGATATCCCTTATCCATAATTGGTGCGCGACGTGGCTGAAGAGGTCCGCCTTCATCGGAAGGACGCGGCTGGGGAAATAGACCGATGATATGTTCCCGGTCCCCGCGTCGTCGGAGAAAGCCTGCAAATAGACCGTATTGACCCTCATGCTGTAGACGCGCTCGATGAACGCGTCCACGTTCTTTCCCTGCTCGACCGGGTCGGCGTCATATAAAAGGTCGAGGTCGGCCTGCAAGACCCTCTGCTGGATCGGTTCCTCGAAGCGGCTATTTAAAATTTTGATAAATTGCAGTATCGTCAGGTTTTTGCTGACGATATAACGCGGCATCGAATAGATCTCTCTGGCATCGCCGAACCTGTCTTCGATCGTGAACGCCGCCTGTATCCCGAGCGCTTTGGCCTCGTCAAGGGCGATCGTATTTTGATGCCCGTACGGCCAGGCGACGGCCCTCACATCCACACCCAGTTTCTCCTTGAGTATCTTTATCGATAAAGCGAGGTCATCAATGACCCTCTTGCGGTACGCCTCTTCGGTCTCGTAGGCCTTTGTATCGGGGTCATATATCCGCGTGACCGCGGCCCAACTGGTATTCCCCTGGGGATTGCACATGACGCCGCGATGCAGGTTATGCGTGTGTGTCGCTATCTCGACGAGCGGGCTTTGAGCCACTTCTTTCAGCTGGTCCCAGGTCATAAGCGGGGCCCTTATGTCCGGGTCTTTCTTATCGGGCCATAAGGTCTCCACCGAGAGCATGCACGGGATCTCGTACAGTTTCAGGATAGGATAGACAGATTGGTAAAATGTGAGAAGTTCGTCGTCGAATGTCAGGAAAACCGCCTTATCGGGCAACCGGCCCTTACCCTTGCTCGCCTTAAGGATATCGTCAAAGCTGACAAAATGATAACCATGCGTCCTTAAGTATTCGATCTCCTGCACAAAAGATGCCCGGTCGAGGGCGTAGTCGTCGAGCTTCACCACCTGCGGGACATCATGGTAACAAAATATAATGACTTCCTTGCCGGAGGCATCGGCCGCCTTCGCGGAAGAAGCGGCCCCGAGTATCAGTGCCAGCGCGAATAATAATACTGCTTTCCTCATTTAACCCCTTTTAGAAACTGAATTTAAAACTGCCGTCAACGTTCCACTCATTAGTATAAGCGCCGTCGTAAGCCCTCCGGCCGAAATCAGCCCCCACCAAAAACGAAAAAGTATCCGACATCGTGTAGTCCTGCTCGTAACGTATATTGTATATATTCCTCGACGGGAAACCCTTCTGCCATTGGACGCCTTCGGTGAAAAAAATGCGGTTGGCGATGAGCCTGTCGTAGCGCTTGTAACATATCTGTTCCAGCATCGGCGTGGCGGAAAACGTATAGAGTTTCTTCGGGCTGAAGTAATCGACGTCATCCTCCTTATACATCGATGAGCTGCCTTCAATGGCTATCCTCGCCTTGTAGTAGGCCTTAGTATAAACCGCCTGGTCGAGTTTCGCCGAATAAGACCAGTTCGCGTTATTGTCGGAATACGAGCTATATGAGACCGTGCCGGTGCCGATGGTCTCTTCATCCGGGCGGACCCGGGTCGTGAATTGCCATTCATTGCCTTTAATATTGAACGCCCTGGCGCGGAACGGTATGCCCAATGTAAACGAATCATAGGCCGAGGTAAACGAAAAATAGTCATTGGGTTCGTATGTGGCCGCTCCCGAATACCCGATATTCCGGCCGGTCCGGTTATATCCGATGTCTTCGGATATTGATCCTACGAACCACAGGTCCCTTGTCAAGCGCAGGTCTACTCCCTCATATAAGCGGGCAATATAGTTAAGAAGGCCGTCCGGCTTACTTATATCATTCCTCCACACGTAATCCACGAAAATACTCTTCTGCGGGGCAAACGGCTGGTCTAATTTCACGTCGAACGCCCGTTCGCGCGACCCGGCATTTTCATGGGTGATATTCCAATTGCCCGATAAAGAGCGCATATCCTCGACCTTAAAAAACCTGTTGAGGCGTATGACGTGCTTATTCTTCGGGAATTTTTGGAGGAGCTCCTTGGCGTATTTGCGGGCATCCTCGCCCTGCCCGTTCGCGTCCAAAGCGTAAGTATATCCTATCTGTCCGGCCGTATCCTTGGGGTCGATCTGGCGTATCACATCGAACTCCGCGAGGGCGCGGCGCGGCCATCCCCTATATAAATACGTGTGCGCGAGCGCGGTGCGGATATTAGTGTCTTCCGGCGCCTGCTTAAGCAGGCCTTCAAGATATTTTTGGGCTTCAGCGAACCTGTCCTGGTAGAATAACAGCCAGCCTTTATTTACGGCTATCTCTTCCTTCAGCGGGTTATCCTGCAGGATCCCTTTCTCGACGACTTGCACCGGCATATTTCCGTCGAGATCATTCACTACCTTACTGGCCTCTTTGTACCTGCCGAGCTCTACCAGGGTATAATAAACCGCCATAGTGGTATTGGAGGAATCCCATCCGGCGGCGACTGCGCTTTCATATAACGCTAGGGCTTTCGCCGGTTTCTGCATATAAAGGTATGAATCGGCCGCGGCTATAGTGACCCACGGCGGTATCTCCCCCTTCAAAGATTCATACTGGCGGATCGCCTCCGCGTAATCCTCGTTCTGCCGGAGGGCCAGGATCCTGTCAAAATGCGTCCTCTTGATAAAATTACCATCAAGGACAGGCGCCTCTTTTTGCGCGTATTGTTCGTTCCTGTCCAGAAGGCTTAACGCGTCTTTATACTCAAGCCATTTTATCCTGTCCATCGCCTCGTTGCCGAGTATCGTATCTTTGATCCTCGGGTCTATCTTATCGTTTAAGCCGGTCATCTTATCCCTGGCGAGGCTTGTGCTGCCCATGTCCACAAGGGCGCGCACTTTCAGGTCGACCGCGCCCTGATTACCCGGATACAGCTTAGAGACCTCGTCATAAACATAATATGCTTCCAAATATTTACCCTGCGCCTCCAGCAATTCGCCTTTGGCAAAATAAGCGTCTACGGGCTTGTCTTTCCTGCTTAAAAGTTTTTCTATTATCGCGCCGGCTTCGTCGTATTTCTTCTCTATCTCCAGGGTCTTGGCCATCCTGAGGTCCGCGTCTATGTCTTCGGAGGCGAGGCATGGGGAAAAAGAAAGAATCGCTATAAGTAGTATTAAATATCGCATGTTATGATTATACCAATTATGCGATTTGCGCAAATAGGCTGACTCCCCTTTTTATTGACCTTTTTCACCCAACACTAGAGAAGACTGGGTGCCAGCGGCTACCAAGGAAACTTAATGCCTGCTTCTACCTTTGACTCCTCGGCGAGGCGCTTGAGGCGGATGAACGCCTCCCCGCCCAGGAGTTTCCGCGAGAGCGTCGCGCTCATCCCGACCCTCTGTCCGCGGGTGTCGGTAAACTCGAACTCCAGTGAGGTCTTCTTATCGATATTATACCTAAGCAGGCCGAAGAATTTTAAGACCCTCTCGACCGGCCTCTTCCTCTGGGATACGCCTATGCCGATACGGTATACGAGCGTCCCTAAACCCCGGGTGACGCCGGAATCCTCAAACTGCGCCCTGAACAAAAACCCGGACTCGCCGCTCGTATCGAGCATGTAGGCGATCTTGTCTCTGCCGGTCAACCGCCACGCGCCGTTAAAAACGAGGCTGCGCTCCTCTTTCGTCTTGCGGACCAGGTCTGTCTTTTTATACCTGTATAATATCCGGTTATCGTCGCCTATCTCCCAGGCGCCGTCGAGGACAAGGATGTCCCGGCTCCCGTCCTCCTTCGACACGCCGAACGACAGGCGGTTATCCTCGTCGGCCTGCCATTTGCCTTTTAATTTCAGGATGCTCGTGACATCGACATTCCTCTCCTTCTTCGATGTCACGATGCAGGTAAGCTCGTCGGGGGAGATGCCGGCCAGGTCGGCCTTCATGCTGAGGACTTCCCCGCCGTAAGGGTCCGTAGTGTCGGTGACGACCAGCTCCAGGTCGTGGTTACTGTTGAGGCGCCACCGGCTTTTCTGTTTTAATGAAGGCATACTGGGGATCCAGTTTTTCGAGGAACTTCAGGCTGTATGTCCTGAAGAAAACGGCGAACGGCAGGTTAAGCGCCATAAGGCAATATAACAAAAAGAGGCAGACCGGTGTCAACACCACGCCGAAGAATATCCAGTAAGGCAGGATCGAGATGCCCGGGACCGTTTTTTGGATAAGCCATAGCGCGAGGACAAACAGGCCTATCGGTATCGCTACAATGATGAAGCCGGCAATGAAAGCCAAAAGATAGGCTATGCCCGCGGCGATGCCGAGCCCCATTTTTATCAAAATATAGACGATGAAATTCCCGGAATTCTTTTTCACGAGCGCCCAGGCCTTGCCCCACGCGGCGAGGACGCGTATCCTCTCCTTATACATTATCGGGATGACAAGGTCCACTGTTATAAGCGCGACTATTCCTGTTATGATAAAAACTATAGATCCGATGATAAGGGCCGGCAGCAGCATCAGGATGATCTCGACCACCTGCTTCGGGGTCGGGTCGGAGACGTTGATAAGCCCCGATCTTACCAGGGCCGCGATGACGAGATATATCAAAAACCCTAATATCGCGAGAAAGGCCGCGGTAAAAACGAGGTTGAAACGGAAAATTGAGTTCCCCGCGTCCGCGTTCGCGCCGAAAGGCGCCCTGATAGAAGCGTCGTTCTTGATGACGTCCTCCAGGAACACGAAGGAGAACCGCGAGCACAGCCACATCAATACCAGCGCCACCGCGATAACGATGACGGCTACGACCGCGACGGCCGCTATTATCATACCTGTCTCTTCAGCCGACTGGGCCTTGGCCGCGGCCTGCGGGCCCGACTCCTGCTGTTCCTGCTTCTGCTCGTAATGGCTGCCGTTCCCGCCTGAATTAAGATTGCACCCGTTCGACATCGCCCCGGCCATGATCGCGATAAAAGCAAGGACCATCCATTTCTTGAAATTGAAAGGTTTGAAGAGGACTTGTTTTGTCCATTCCGCGGATCCGCCGATTATCGCGCCGAAGTCGACCATTTTTCCCCCTTACCTGGTATAGTGCTTTAAATACCTTTGGAACTCCCTGCCGCTCAGGTACCCGTCATGGTTCGCGTCGAATTTTTTCTGGTTGGTCGTCGTGACTTTGACCGTGACATAGTTACTAAGCTTGTCTTCCCTTATCATCCGGCTCTCTTCTGCCGCGCTTTGCCTTGCCAGCGGACTGGTAGTCTGGGTCGTATCTGTATCGAGGCGCTTGTTCACCTCCGTCTGGGAATACGCGGCCGGTAGGAAAAGAATAATTATGGCGACAATACATTTAATTATTGCCGGGATCATCTTCATTTCGGCGCCTGTTTCATCGCCTGTTTTTTCGCCTTCCGGATCCTATATCGTTTATAGAATACGAGCCCGGTGTGGACGCATGCCAGGACAAATGTCGCGGCGGCCATTATCTCGTGGACCTCAAAATCTATTCGGGTGATCCCGAGCGCCGCGGTCACGGCAAGGCAGATAAATGCCGCGATGCCGGTATAGATTATCCAATCGTATAATTTGGGCATACCCATCTCCCTATTTTTGTGTATTATAGCATAATTCTGGTATAATACGCTTATGATAAATTGGATAATTTGGGTATTGGTCGCGGGGCTCTATTCGCCGGTCATCTCCCAGCTTTACAGGGCGCGATGGGAAAGCATAGACTACACCCACGCCTACTTCATCCTCCCTGTCTTCTTCGCCTTCCTCCTCTTCAAAAGAAAACAATTCGGGCAAGGTCCCTCCGCAGAGGGAGACACCTCAAATTATAGGACATCGATCATTGCGCTTTTTATTTTAATCGTCGGCCTGTTGATGTTCATATTCGGCTGGAAGTGGGATTACCTGATGATAACCACAGGCTCGATGATACCGGTGCTCTTCGGGCTGGTTTTGTACCTCTACGGCCCGTCTACGGCGAAAATAACGGCATTCCCGATATTATACCTGTTATTGCTCGTCCCGCCGCCGCTGGGCGTCCTCGATTCAATAACAATGCCCATGCGCTACGGAATCTCCATCGCGACGGAGCACATTTTAAAGGCCTTCTGCATCCCGATAATCCGCGACGGGCTGATGCTCACCGTCGGCGGCCACGAGGTCTACATGGGCGCGCCGTGCAGCGGTTTCCGCTCGCTCATAACGATGTTCTCGCTCGCCCTTGCCTACGTCTATTTCATAAACGCGCGCCTGCGGAACAAAGTGATCCTCGTCATCTCGGTCGTCCCGCTCGCGCTTCTCGGTAACCTCATCCGCGTGACAGGGATGTGCCTCGTCACCTATAAATTCGGCGAAGAGACCGGGCACAAATTCCATGACACGAGCGGCCTCGTGATATTCGTCGTGCTCATTCTCGGCCTGCTGGGGATAGAATCCCTGCTCGAAAAGAGGCCCAAAAAATGAAGAGCTCAAAAGCGATCATTGTAATAACGCTGATCGGCCTGACGATGCTCGTAAGCTTCGCCCTGCCCAGGCCGAAATACGAGAGCCCGGATATCCTCTCAAAGCTCGAGATACCGGCAAGTTTCGGCGCCTGGCGCTCGCGCGACGCCTCATCGCAGGTCCAGACAGGCGGCGATGTCTATAATTTCGTGAGCCGCGTCTTCGCCCGCGAATACGCGCGGCCCGCATACATTTCCCTGCTCGATAAGGGCTACGAGGGACTGCTCTTCCTCATCCTGGGCGCCGGGAATTTCCATAACCCGAAAGTCTGCTACGGAAGTTCCGGCTACAAGACAACGGACCTGCCGGATATCGAATTCGACGCCAACGGCCATAGATTCAAGGCGTCGGCCGTCTTCTTCGACAGGCCGGGCAAAAGCGTCGTGATCACTTATTGGATAGTTATAGATAAGAAACAGGCGGGCTGGGGCCAGCAGAAGATCATCGAGCTCTGGTCGTCTTTATTAGGAAAGAAAAAGGCAGGTTTTATGTGCCGGATCGATATCCCGGCCACGGCCGATACGACAGACAAGGCCGTAAATCTCGCGAAAAGCTTCATCTCCGCTATCGCCCCGTTCATCCCTCAGGACCAGGCGGAATATCTCTTCGGCAAATAAAAGGAGACGTTTCAAAAAGGGCTACATGAAACGTCCCCGAATTATTACTTCCTGCGCAATCTCTTTAAGCCAGGAACAAAACTATTATCAATCCCGGAAATGCCGCTTTCCCGTCCTTCATTTCCTTAATCCCTTTTTGCGTATACGTCTTATGAATAAAATCGTTCCGCCTGTAACAAATAATATAGAAGCCACGGGTTCAGGTACCGCAATGGGATCACCGCCGCCCTGATTATGCCAATCTTGATCGCTACCTATAAATTCCGGCCACGTCCACCAATCCTGTTCTGTATAAGTCAGGATCTGCCTTTGGACGACTTGCCCATTTAAGGATGCCTGATAAAGAAATTGGGTCGAGCGCGACGACACGTCATTATCAAAATTCAGATAGAACCTCAGCCAGTTTGAATCTGGGCCTACAGCATACGCCTCGGTATTTGAAACAGTGAAGTTTTGCCAGTTAGAATCGGTAAAATTGGTGAAGGTAGGGGTCGTAAATGTATCATCTGCCTGCCAGAAAATCTGCATCTGATCAAATGCGCCTACCGGAGCACTTTTATAGATTTCCGTGCTCGACTGCTGGAATAACTGGTTCCAGGTGTTGGCTGACGCAGCACCGGTAGCAAACATCGTCAAGATCGCAACAAACATTACCATAATAATCTTTTTCATTTTGCCACCTCACCTTATTTAAATAAGTTATTATTGTTCCTTATTAAGAATATGAAATAACACGGAATTATCCTCAGGAAGGTGTCATTCAAAGCAACGTGCTTATTTTAACAGATACTAAGATTTTGTCAATTGAAATAATTGCGATTTTTATAGCATTATTTTGCTGTTATCCGTTGGAGATTCCAACCTCTCCTATCTCCTGATAAACCTTAAGCGTTTCTTCCGCTATCTTATCCCAATCGTATTTCTGTTTCAGCAATTCTATCTGGCGGGATTTCTCTTCTTCAGTCATCGGTTTTGCAATAAAGTCGTTCATCCTTAAGAATAAACCCTCGACATCACCTGCCATGAAATATCTCTCCTCGGAAAGGCCTACCTCCCTATTGGCCGGAATATCGCTGACTATGCAGGATAGTCTATAACTCATTGCCTCAAGGAGCGCTATAGGCAGGCCCTCATAATATGAAGGCAGTACAAACAGCCCAGCATGGCTGTAAAGCTCCTGCAGCGTTTTGCCTGTAATAAATCCGGTCAGGACGATATTCGGATTCTCGGCCGCCTTTCGCTTTAGGTCCAGGCTGTATTTATCCTCATGGTCCGACTTCCCTGCAATGACAAGTTTCCATCCACCAGGGAATGTCCTCGCTATAAGGTCATGGAACCCCTTCTCCGGCACAAATCTGCCCACTGCGAGAATATATTTGCCTACCCCAAGTCCATATTTATCCAGAGCCTCCCGCGTCTTCGCCGCTTCCGGAATTATGACTCCGTTGGGTATATCGCTTATATCCCTCTTGAAATTCTTTCTTAATCTTTCGGCATTTGCTTTAGAAACAGAGATGACCCCATTCGCCCATGTGACCCCAAGATACTCTCCAATCATCAGTATATATTTTGGCAGTCCGGCCCATTTCTTCCTGAGATGTTCCGGGCCATGGCTCGTCATTACCGCCTTCATACCCAGCATCCTAACCATGGGTACGCATAACGACGGCCCGCTAGCATGGATATGGACAATATCAGGTTTTAATCTTATTGCGGCTAGAACACCTTTAAACGTATGGACAAATGCCTCGAGAAATTTATTACTCGGGCAGGTAAGGGGAATGAATTTAACGCCTTCGAATTCCTTTATGGAAGGATCAACATACTGTGCTCTCGTAAAAACAACTACTTCACAACCCCTCGCGGCCAGTCGCGGATAAAGATTCTCGCAGTGCGCTTCTACCCCGCCCTGCACACCGGGAAACCCACGCGTGCCCAAAACTGCGATTTTCATCGTTTCATTATCTTATTCTTTAAAACCCATAGCGCCGGAACAATTATGTTTTTTTTCATCGCCGGAGAGACCGAGCCTATCATCCAGCATTCTTTTTTGCACTCCCTAACGGCCTCGCGGACTTTCTCGGCTTGTCCGCCATTCCATATCTCGTTAAATGGTTTTTCCCTGATGTTACCCATGCTCATATCCACGCCGTTACACGGCATAACATTACCGAAAGGATCTATGAAAAATAGATCCGTGCCAACCTCGCAGGGTAATAACCTTTTGTTGCCATGCGCGTAATTCAAAAGGCCATAATTAAAATACGCCCTGAACCAATTCTTCGGCCGACCACCCTTCAGTAAATTCGTAATCAACTTTTCCAATTCCCTGTCAAAATCGTCTAATCTGGTTATTTTATTATCGAATTTATGGAAATAATACGTATTATGGACCGCGGCAGTCGCAAATTCCAGTCCCATCTCTTCGCTCAACTTATGGAGGTCCATAAGATCAAGTATGTTTCGGTCGGACAGGGTGATTCCAAAACCTATGTCTTTTAACCCCATTTTTCTGAGCTCTTTCAGGGTCCTTAGCCCATGCTCGAATCCGTCCTTTATTCCGCGAAGTTCGTCATTGGCCTTCTGAAGGCCTTCCATGCTTACCCTAATACCTATCTTCGGATATTGTCTCGCCAGATCCACTATCTTCTCAGTATAATAACCGTTTGTGCTGATAACTATTCTTTTTGCCTTCTTACTCATCACCTCGACAAAACTCTTTATATCTTCCCTTATAAACGGCTCTCCGCCCGTTATATTACAGAACCTCACACTTGGCAGAGACTCCAGATCCGAGGGCCTTATCTCTTCCTCGGGTCTCGTGGGATGCATCCATGTGTTACACATGTGGCACTTCGCATTGCACCGATAAGTTATGGCTATGAGGGCTTCCTTAGGTTTATTTATCGCCATCCGCGCCTCCGCCTCTTTCGATCTCTATCGCCGTAACCGATCTGGGCTCCAGCAGAATCTGAAATTTATTTGATTTTATTAAAAACTTTCTGCTTTTTATAACTACATCGTTATGCGGCGGCTTTTCGTTTGTTGAATCAATCGATTTCCCGGTTAAAACCCATTCACCGGCTTGAGACGATGGATTGAACCCGCGCAAATCTATAGTCAGCTTTTCTCTTTCGTTCAGATTCCTGTTTACCAGCATAATATAAAGTTTGCTCCTGTCGTTTATTGTGCTTACGTTAACCGATACATATTTGTTTTTACTCAAAGAACATTGTACAAGCTCCTTGCCGAAATGCTTTGCGTACATTTCGAATACATAGTAGTTCGGTCTCTTAAAATAACTCTTACCAAGCTCGGACTCCCTACCGCTAAAACGGTTCGATACCATGCCCCAATATTCGTTTATGTAATTCCAATAATTTGCGCACAAAATATTATTCTCCGGTTTCATGAATATTCGCAGGAGCTCGGCATTTACAAGCGCGGTCCCCAGGCAGTGCCTGTAAGGTACCGGCTTTTGCTGAACAAACCATGCCGTAAATTCCGTGACGGCTATGGGCCTATCTTTCCCTGTGATGGACTTTATTATATTGTGCGTGTTCTTTATATCCTTCTCGATAGCCATGCCCTTGGTGAAAAGGTTTTCATATATTTTATTGGAATCCTGATTTGGGCTGTTATTTTTGCCGCCGTGAGGATAATAATGCTTTACTATAAAATCAAACCTGTCACCGACCATCTTTACCACGCTCTCGTCCCAATCCTTCTCATAGCCGACTATTCCAAGCATGAGATTCGGATTGATCGACTTAAACATATCATAATAATGCAGGTACCTATCAACATATTCTTGCGGTTTTAATATGAAGTAACTCTCGTTCCCTATCTCGATATATTTAACTTCCGGATAATGCACTTTTAAATACTCCGCCAACCTTTTGTAACTATCTTCAAGCCACAGGTTTTGCAAGCATATAATAGGCTCTGCCCCTATTTCCCTGCAGAAACCTATCTGATCATCAAGCCCGAACTTATACTCCTTATTCGATAAACTCGGCACACCCTTTTCCCAATCCGTGAATTGTCCACTAAGCCTTATCATGCGTATGTCTATGTTTTTTATAAGGGCAAGAGGCTCTTCGCAAAACTTTGTTCCATCCCTGATCCCGTAGCCATAGTCTGCTGCAATTCGATAGTTCGGGATCTTTTCACGGCCGTTATTCGCCTCCCACCCAAGAATGCTGGTGCCGTAAACCCTGGGGTTTACATTTTGGGTTTTGGCTGAGGCGTCTATGATAAGAGTTATCGTTTCAACCTTGTCGGCCGGCAGCACGCAAAAAACACATGCGCTCAATATGAATACCAATATTGTGAAAAATAATAGCGTCTTTCTCACGATCGATTATACTCCGTATAGTTCTAGTATCTTTTTTTCCAGAATATCGGCGCCAAATCTCTCGTTAACCAGCTCCACCGCTCTAGCGCCTTTCCTCTCGCGCATATCGCCGTCTTCTATAAGTATATTTAATCCGTGCGATATACCGTCAACCATGTGCGAGTAGCTGCCTATCGGCACCTTTATGCCAACTTCGTCATTCACGCTGATATCGGGCCCGCCATAAGCGACGCAAACAACCGGCAGACCACTTGCCATAGCGTCCAGCACTACTGTTCCGCCGGGATCCTGAAGGGCCGGAAACAGAAAAATATCGTAATCAACGAACATGGCCCTGTATTTTTCTAAAGGCACATGCCCAATAAACTTTATAACCCCCGAGAGGCCTTTTCTGTCGACGTATTCACGCAAACTTTTACTTAAAGGTCCGCTACCCGCTATATGAAACTCGTATCGCGCGCTAACTGCGTTACCCAGGGCTTCTACGGAATCGATGGCAAGCCAGACACCTTTATGCGCTGTGAGCCTGCCGGCGAATAAAATTTTAACCGTTCCGTCTTTATTTCCATTTGATCCTTTTGCCCGTTTTTTAATCCTAGTGTCAACCATAGTATCGAAAATCTCGAGTATTTTACCTTCGCACCCGGATGGCAACAGTGGCCTCATATATTTTGTACCTATGATAATTTTTGACGCTTTCCTAAAATATTTCCGCCACCCAGGAATAACCGTTATAAACGATGCGATGAGGGACTTGCCCAGGTACAACAAGACTTGGCCCCTATAGGCGCGAATTGTGCGGATATCTAATTTCAGGCCGCCGCCCACCGGCCCCACATAGACCGGGACTTTGAACTTATATAGATCATTGAAGTAGTATATGCCTTCCGGAGTTAAACAATGTATAACATCTATTCCGCCATCCTTTAATATGGCCGCTATTACTCTTCGACAATTTATTATAAATTCCCGATAAAGCATAAGATATCCAAGGCCTATCTTATTCCAGGGCTCATACCGGTGCCTCTTTGTATCTACGTAAAAGAATTTTACGTTTCTTAAACTATCACATCTTTCAATATCTTCTTTATGATGATTGTCTACTATTGCATATACTTCGCAATATCTTGAAAGCACCTCTACCCACGATGCGGCAACATGGCATTCGGAACCTATAAAGAAATTCAGGTCGTAAGCAACCACGATCACTTTTTTCATTTAATACTTTCCCGAATTGCCTCATCGTATATCTGCATTAACGAAAGGTAGTGTTTATCTGCATTAAATTCCTGCTCGATAAACTTTCTCGCTTTTCTGCCCATGGCGGTAGCACTTGCGGCATTACTTGATAAATACTCTATTTTTTTACCGAGGTCTTCTGAATTGCCTGCTTCCGCCGTAAGTCCAGTTTCGCCATCCATTACCAACTCCGGAATCCCCCCTATGCGCGAAGCTATAACCGGCTTTCCGAGGGCAAAGCTCTCAAGCACGGATAAAGGATTATTCTCATACCACTGCGATGGAAGTACCGTGCAGATCGATCTTTTTATTACGGAGTGAAGGTCGGCGCCTTTTAAATGCCCGAAAAACCTGATATTTTTTATTCCGTCCAGAAACGCCTCCTTTTCAAGCGTTTCTTTTAACGGTCCATCTCCCACAATATTAACAACTATATTTGGAAGTTTCTTTATAGCCTTAAGTAGCGTTAGAACTCCTTTTTCTTCGGAGAGCCTTCCGAAGTAAGTAATTTCATTTTCCTTATGATCAAAATCAGGCTGGTATCCATTGGCCGAGATAAAATTCGGGAGATATACTATTTTACCGCGAAATCCCATTTCATTCATTTTTGTTTTTAGAAATCTGCTCGGGGAGATGAAAACATTTACATCGTCATAGATATGCATTACCGTGTGATGAAGGTACATCTCCAGAGTATTGAGAAGGCTCTTAGAAAAAGATCCTTTCACGCATTTTTTTAATGCGCACTGATAGTATGCTCCATTTTTACAACTATCACAGATATTGTCCCGATTCAGCAGCCTGTACGATGCGCAGACAAGCTTATAGTCATGTAACGTCATGACTATCGGCACCCCGTGTTTTTTCAATACTCGGATTATGGAAGGCGATATCTGATGGTGTATGTTATGCAAATGCGCAATGTCAGGCTTTTCGGTCTTCAATAAACTGTTGATTTTAGAACTGGCTTCCCAGGAATAGAGAAGCTTCAGGCCATTAATGGCTTTGGCGCGCCATCCATTTTTGTTATAATCAACATTCGAGACGAAGTACTTACTATTATCCGATTCAAGATCAAAAGGGTGATGCATAGAGAAATCAAGCACCCTGTGCCCATTAGCCTTTAATAGCTCTCTGGTGGCAAAAAATACTTTTTCCGACCCGCCTTTTTCATAAAAATATTTATTAACTACCAGAATTTTCATTCGATTCTCGATTAGCGCCGCCAACCTTCAAATCGTGCTCTCCGCTGCCCTGTTTTACAAATGACCATAGTATGCCGAGGCTTCCGAAATAGAAATACGTCCATAATGACGTTTCGTAAAATGTAGCTTTTAGGGACTCTATAAGACTTTCTGTAAACACAAGAAACGCACCAAAAGCAAAAATACTGACAATTTGGCTTGTTTTGAGATGGAAACTCTCTCGAAGAATCTTAAAGAATCCAAATATTACCGAAATATACAACAATATACCGAAAAAACCCGTTTCGGCCATAACGTGTGGCCAGAATGTATCATTTATAAAACTTGGAGAATCTGGCGTGAACCCCCATATATTGCTCAATCCGTACTTGTAATAAAGAGGGCTGTAGTCTGCCCTGTTAATTCCGCTGCCAAAAGTTCCAAAACCGGATCCGAGCGGGAAATTATCAACGGCGATCTTAACTCCGGTCTTAAACAGGATGCTCCTAGGGGTCTCGCCTGCCGTAATATAATTTTTGTATAGATCCTTGTAAATCGTCATAACAAAACCGGAAAATAACAACAATATGATAAGAAGTATTGCTATCGCATTTTTCTTTGCGATTTTTTTAGCGCTAACTTGAGCAGGCCATTTCGAAATAGCCATCAATGTAACCAAAACAAATCCAAAAAGAGAGGTCCGGCGAAATGAGAATATAATGCCGACCATAAATACCGCTATGAGTATTGCGTATTTTCTTTTCCCCGTCACCAAAAATGCCGCCATACTATAACATCCGAGTATTGCCATAAAAGCGCCGAAAGCGCCGGGGTGACCAAACACAGATTGCATTGCAGCAAACCCGAAGCTTGTCGTATTGGGTAAATACCCCAGTTTTACTAAAAAAGCGTTGGGCCAGATAACAGCTAATACGCCATAAAGCATAACGATGAAACCAACAATCAGAAATCCTTTCATGTAGTATTTCAGGTGCTTCTCTTTGAAATCGGAATAAGCGAATATGTAGAACAAGAGGAAACCTTTAACAAACAATACGGCGCCGCCTATTGTCGTTTGAAACGACACTATCCTATTGGTAATACTGCTCGCGAATCCTAAAAGAATAAGCGCAATAACTGGCATATCAATAGGGGAACCGAAAAATTTTTCTTTCCTTGCGAGTCTCCTTATAACCATAAGTGTGAACAAAACTATTATGGCAGCTTCGTCCAGATTCTGTATTATCTTAAGGCGAAATACATGCAGCATATACGACTGCATAACCAGGAAAAAGCCAAAAAGGAAAATAGCGACCTGCGGCGTGCATAGCGCTAGAACTAGGCCGAATAAGCACAGAAAAAAGAAGGCGGCAATAAACACGTCTACGGAAATAATAAACGACAATAGTAGCGTAACAATAATAAGAGCCGTAGCTACTATTAGAAGGAATGGACCGTTATTGAGTTTTTCTCTATCAGGCATGGGACACGAAATGGTTATCAACCTTATTTTTTATATAAATCATTGACACCGCCGAATTCAATATGAAAGTTATGGTTATCGAAATCGCGGCGCCCCATATTCCGTACGAGGGAACCAGCATAAAAAGAAGTATCAGGGCAATCACAAACTTCGACGCCTCTAGCATAAATCTTTGCTTCATCATGCCCAGCGCAAAGAATAATGCTGAAAACGGCATATAAACTATCGAAAATAGGTATCCTAAAAGCAATATCCTCATGATCGATCCAGCCGATTCGTAGTCAGGCCCATAAAGCACCCTTATAATACTATGCGCGAATATAATTAAAATAACAACAAGAATATTGATTGCGCTGCTTATTATAAATGATTCCTTTATGAATCTAGCATAGGTGGCCCTTGATTCAAGCGCCTTGCAGCCTTTGGGTAAAAATACGTTCGAAAGCGAACCCGTCATTACCGATATAACCAAAATAAACTGCTGAGCCGAAAAATATATACCTACGGATTCAAACTTTACATATCTAGGCAGGAAGAAAAGATCCAGTCGTGTAAAAAGATATCCCAGTGTCATCGTTCCAAATATCCACTTGCCAAAAGCAAATGACGAATTTAATATTTTTGTATCCAGAGGTAGAAGGTTCCGGATCTTGCGTTTAAATATAAGATAAATGCT
Organism: Candidatus Omnitrophota bacterium; assembly: GCA_041653595.1. Taxonomy (NCBI): domain Bacteria; kingdom Pseudomonadati; phylum Candidatus Omnitrophota; species Candidatus Omnitrophota bacterium. The sequence goes on from JBAZFB010000006.1 coordinate 29,981, forward strand.
TACAGTTCCTATCGCAAGAGAAACCGAGGCGTACATTGCTATCGCCATGTTAAACGATGGGCGCATGCCGAATACAACGCTGAGTATTAACATTAAAAATATCGTTACTGTATAAAATGAATAGAAAAACGAAAACATCGTAAAGTGCTCTCTCTCCTGGTAGATACTGGCTATGGTCATCAAAAATGACTGAAAAACACCGGATATAACGGCAAGCGTTATGACCCATTCGATGCCCGGCTTCTGGAAACAGTATTTTGCCAGAAGAATAGATAGCGGATATGAAATGACTATCGCGATGACCGAATAAATTATCTTCATTATCACGGCCATCTTAAAATATTCCCGTTTTTCGTCATCGCTTTCGGCAATAGCAGCGTTGCGAATGAACGTTGCGTCAAATGCCTGAGGGAACAGCCACGTTAGCACCATAACCGTAAAGAATATTGAAAACTTTCCAAAATCGGCCGGGCCCAGGATGCGGGCAACTATTATCGAATTTAAAAACGATACGCCCCTGGAGAAACCGGTACCGAAAAGTACTGTAATGTAATCTTTTATTGTCTTTTTCATAGTGTTATGATCATTTTACTGCAATTGCATCCTTTGGATATTTATCAATAGCAGGTATTTTTCTAAAAACGCCGCCTATAAGACATAGCGATATGACGCTTATATTTATAAGACTTAGCACGGCTTGATGAACGCTCCCCTTCTTTATGCTTATACCTATGAATAAAAGACAGGCTAAAACCGTAAAAACAATGCGGGAATTTCCGCTGTTAATGAAAATACCTGTCGTTATACATACCGCCAGTATTGTGTAGACAATATACGGCATAAACCTGTCCCAAATAACCCCGAATTCTCCGTTATATAAAACCCAGGAAAACGTATCACCCATACCTTGCCATAAATTGTTTCTAATACGACGAGTCGTTTCTTTAAATGTTTTTCTTGGAATAGAATAATGATATATGGAATCGTACGGAAGATAATATAACTTGTATCCCAGCTTTTTTAGGCGCCACGACAATTCCGCCTCTTCCTCTGCCCTTAAGAACGGGTGGAATCCTCCGGCTTCCACAAGATATTTTCTGCGAAAAACAGCGGACTGAAATACATAACTTACCTGCCTTTCATATTTAAGCCCTTTGCCATCTCTGGAAACGTGCGGCTCGGAACGCTCACCATCGGCTGTTACATAGATGTCATATTGCTTACCCATTACTGCCGCAACATCATTATTAGCTTCAAGAAAACCTATGGCCTCCTCTGCCCATCCATTTACCAGCTCCATATCCCCATCCATAAATAACAGGTATTCTCCGCAAGCATAATTTGTTCCTGTAAAACGCGCCGCAGAAGGGGACAATTTCCACGAAGGCCTCATTCCAATAATCCTGATCGGGTAACTCTTCGCAATATCTACTGTATCGTCACTTGAGTATGAGTCTATAAGAATTATTTCGGATTTATCAATATTTTTTATCGTTTGCATAACGGATCCGATACAGCGGCCTATGTTCTTTCCCTCGTTCCTGGCTATTATTATGCAGCTTAGCTGCGACACTTTCCCGCCCCTTCCGATTTGCGATTATTTTTTACCGTGATTCCGTGGCGCGAGATGTCTATGTTGGTAATTTTGCATATCAACTTACGTATATATCTGCGGATAAACATGGAAACGCTTATCACGGCGTAAGTTAGGCTAAGGAACGGATCCTCCCATGATAGTACGGCCTCTACTGCCTCTCTTGTTGCCAGAGACCTGATCTGGGTAAAAAAAGGCAAATGATATATGGATTTTTTATCCAGGCTGTACGCTGCCAGATATTCTAACTCGCCCTTTATATAAAACCATTTTGTTTTTAACTTATTAGCCTTATACTCTCCAATACTGAGTCCGGAATATTCCTGATATTGCATGGCTACAAAATTCATGCCACGAAAAGCCGCAAGTGACATCCAGTGATTGGAGCGCGGATTAAGCTCAAGGAATTTATAGGCGCCGTCCCTTGCGTCGTATTTAAACTCCGTCTCTCCTATGCCTTTATAGCCTATCGCGCTGACATATGATTTGGTGTACGACTCTATTTCGGGACAATCAATCTTTTCTCCGAAGGTACATATGCCAAAATCTGCCGGAAATTGCCTGATCTTCTTCGAGGAGAATAAGCGCATGCTGCCCGATTTATCCGAATAGAACTTACACTCAAATAAAGTTTCACATAGTCCCGGTATCTCTTCCTGGATTATTACCTCAAGCCCTCTACTTAGAACATCTTTAGCCCTGCAAATCAACTCTTCCTGATCGTGGCATACAAGCGCCTTGACATATTCATATACATGCATAAACTCATGAATCTTGCTGATCTTTCCACCTTCCATATTAAACCTGGCAATAGGTTTAATTATAACCGGGAACCGCAGCTTACCCTCCCACGAATCAATATCCGCGATATCCTTCAGAGATAAAGTGCGCGGGACAGGAATCCCGAGGTCCCTAGCTTTCAGATACATTTGCCATTTGTCAAATCCCCAGAATAAAGCATCTTTTTCCAGATATGGATACTGATAATATTCCTCAAGCACTTTCTTATTGCTCGATATAAGAAAAACGGAAATGTCATCGCATGGAAATAATACGGCTTTTTTAACTTTTTTACCGAGATCAACCAAAAATGATACGAAATGTTCGGGTTCCCTGGCCGGGTCGGGACAGCGGCGAGCTTGAAACAGCCGCGATGACGACATGAAACTGTGTCGATGGTTCAGTCCAATTATGGGAACGCTTCTATCCGCCATATAAATACTGCGTACCGCGCCGTAACCACATACTGTTTCATATGGATATACTAAAGCCGGGACATTATTTACTTGTTTTTGCAACTCTCTCTCCCGAATGATCGTAGAACCAGAACCATAATATCCTAATATTATTGACGTAGCCGCGGTCCTGCGCGCCAAGTTTCTTCGCCATGCTTTTGGCAAATCTGTTATCGGTCTTAACGTACCATCTCACTCCCTTATACCCCCTATCGCACAGAACAGCAAAGCCCGATAGGTAGGAATTCATTGTTATACTTCTCTTCACGATAAAGTCCCTGTCTATAAGCAGGCCATAAAGATACGGGACTTCATTAAGCATATCGCCTCGGGCGATTTTTGGATAGATGTGATCTCTGGAATTATCACTGCACCATGAAATAGCCACCAATTTACCTGATAAGAGCATGGCAAAACATAGCTGTTTCTCTTTAAATCTTATTTTCACGTCGTCAATAAGCAGCCTGTCCCAGAAAGCCTCTGTCCTTATGAGCTCAACTAATTCATCATAGCTTCCTATAATCACGAATTTCTGATCTGCTGGAAGGATAACTTGCGATACGGGAGATTTAAAATCCTTGAAGTAATAAGTGGACTTGCTGAAAGAAACCGGAGGAAAAAGAAACCAGAAGAACGCCTTGATATTTTTAGTGACCGCGGCAATCAGTGGATATCTCTTCCTTAGGCTGTTATTTATTTGAAAGCTTATCATAAATCATTTTGGGTATAACATACCTTTTATTGTTAATAATTGCATCAATAACGCTATGACGGTATCCGCATATTCTGTAGTCATGGGACGTCCCCCGTCAGAAGCGGGCATTGGGGGACATCCTATGCGCTCTACACCCTCTCGTATATGGCCTTCGGAATGGCGAAGGTGCGGCTGCCCAAGATTGCTCCGAGGAAAACGACTTTCCTCTTAGAGATTGCTTCAAGCGCTTCGCTCCCTCGCAATGACTCTACGGCCTTCTGCGCGGCCTGGCGGCGGGTGCGGCCTTCCTCGACTATGAACACCACGCTGTCGACGTGCTGGCTTAATACGATGGCATCCTTCGCTTCCCTAAGGTTTGCGCAATCCACAAATACCACCTCGTATTTTTCCTTGGCATGGTCTATGAGCACGCCCATTTTCTGGGATTCCAGCAGGGTGCCCGGGTTCATGTTTATTTTGCCGCTGGTCAGGACGGCGAGGTTTTCGGTAATGTTATTGACCGCCTCGTCAAATGAGACCTTTCCTTCGAGCACATCCACAAGGCCTTCTTTGTTGGCGATCTTAAAAGCTGTATGGATGGCGGGTTTACGCAGATTGGCGTCAATGACAAGGACCTTCGGCCTGCATTTATTGGAGATGCTTTTCGCGATGTTCATTATGGCCATAGTGACCCCTTCTTTCGGATAAGCGGCGGCTATTATAACCGACTTTAACTTCCTGTCCTTCAATTCAAAGCAAAGTTGGTCCGATATATGCTCGTAATCGTTCGGCTTTGGTTTCTTCGGGATAGAGCCGAGGAAAGCCACATTCAACGTCCGCTCGATATCTTCCGGGCATTTGAATGTCTGGTCCATATAATCAAAACCAAACGCGAGCATGACGCCGAGGAATATGCTCATAAAGAACGCTAGGATAAGCATAAGAACCTTTGGCAGGCCGGTCGGCTTTATCGGCGGTATCGCCTGCTCGATTACCTTTACGCTTGCCGGGCCGATAGCCTCGATGTTTGGCAGCGTCTGGCCGTTTAAGCTCTTCTCCATCTGCGCTATACTGTCTCTAAGCTGCATGACCGCTAGGTTCTTCTCTCCGTATTTCATCTGCATCTCAGCTAACTGCTGTTCGAGGTCGAATATGACATACGAGCGGCTAATGATATTGGCAATAGCCGCGGCGATGCCCGGGTCGAAATCCTGGTAGGATATCGTAAAGAGGTTTGTGTCGCGGATCGGCTCAACATTGACGTTTTCTTTTAGCTCCTCGATGGCAAGGCGGAATAGGATGCTTTGTTTCTGCTGTTCGGCCACCTTTGGGTCGGTGGTCTTCGCGGTTATCTCAGCGAGCTGCTTATTTAATAAGGCGACCTTCAAATCAATAATGGCTTTGCATGGCGGGCTGGCAAATTTCTTTTCGAAATCGAGCGGCTTGAGGCCGATTGCTTTAAGCGTGCGCTCGAGAACAGGCATTGACTTGACTATCTCGCTCTGGGTAAGGGCAACCTGTATGTTCTGCATACCGATGAGCGGGATGTAATATGGCGACTCTACTCCCTTCTGCGCAGTTACGGACATCTTGACCGTCGCCTGATACGTCGGTGTCTTTATCCACAACCCAAGTGCCATGACAGCCGTAACAGTGATGATGGCCATGATAATGACCCATTTCTGCCTGAAGATAACTTTCAGGTAATCTCTTAAAGTTAATTCGTCCATTAGAATACCCCCTCTTCGACCTGCACGATGTCGCCGGGTTCGAGGACGACGTCGTTAGCGAGGCCGTTCATTATGAGTTTCATGTTGACCTTTATCATATCGTAACCCGCGCCTTTGACTTTAGGACGAAGGACCTTTACGCGGCTTGAGGAGCCGTATCTGGTGAAGCCGCCGGCGCTTGAGATCGCCTTGAGGACCGTCATATTATCCTCGAGCAGGTATGTGCCGGGCTTTAAGACCTCGCCATAGACATAAAATTTTTTGCTTTGGGATTGCTTGAGCGCTACCGAAACGACCGGGTATTTCAGGTAGCCGTCGGCGAGGCGACTCTGTATCTCATCCTGGATTTCAGCCGGCGTCTTGCCTTTTACCTCCACCCTGCCGATATACGGGAACGTTATCGAGCCGTCCGGCGATACCGTTACCGTAAGCGCCATCTGCTCCGGCTGGAGGACGTTTATATCGAGGATGTCGTCAACGCCGACTTTGTATTCTTTGGGGCGTGCGGGCTGAGGCGTTACTGCCTCAGCGATGGGGGCAGAGTTAACAAGAGATGGACCTGTCCCCTCCTGTGCAACGGGGATAGTCCCGGCGCGTGGAGTCGCCGCCTGCGGGATGGCTGCCTTCGGCTGGGCGAAATCTGACCGTTTTATCGTTTCGTCAGCGAATGCCACGCTTGCGATAAACAAAAACACGAGTATTGCGTACCTCATCACTTCGCTCCTTTCGCTAATAAGACTACGGGGATTGTTTTAAAAAATACTTTCAGGTCCAGCCAAATGGACCAGTTGTCGATGTATTGCAGGTCGAGTTTCATCCATTGGTTGAAATCTTTTATCTCGTTGCGGCCGCTCGTCTGCCAGAGACAGGTAAGCCCGGGCCTCATGCTCAGGCGCCGCCTCTGCCAATTATCATATTTATCGACCTCGTTAGGGATAGGCGGCCTCGGGCCCACGACGCTCATATCTCCACTGAGGATATTCCACAATTGCGGCAACTCATCGAGACTGAACTTCCTGAGGAGCCGGCCAATCGCCGTAATACGAGGATCGTTTTGCATCTTGAAGACCGGCCCACCCATCTCATTATATTTCTGCAGTTCCGCGAGTTTCTCTTCCGCGTCGCTGACCATCGTCCTGAATTTATAAAAAATAAATCTCCTGCCGTTCAGCCCGCAACGCTTCTGCTTAAAGAAGACCGGCCCCGAAGAAGTCGCTTTTATCGCGAGCGCGATTCCCAAGAATACCGGCAATAAAATTATAAGCGCCAAGCCCGAGACGACTATATCAAAGGCCCTTTTTACGAATAATTCTCCAGCCTTGTCAGGCGCGCTCTCGAACGTCAGCATCGGTATGCCGAAAAACTCGGTCTGCTTCGCTTTCGCGAGTTTCAATTCATACAGGTCGACGACTACGCTCGCGGGTATACCTTCTATCTCGCACATGCGTATGAGGTCCTCTATCTTCTCGAACCAGAGCCGCGGCACGACGAATACAACGTGATCTATGACGTTGCGGTGCAGGATGTTCGCCATGTCGCCGAACTCGTCCTCATCTATCATCCGAGTAATCTTAAAACCCCATTCGCCGTGCTGTCCGACAAGTTCGGCAAAATTCTTCGCCCTCCTGCCCGTCCCGACGATGAGGATGTTCCTAGTGTTGTATCCCTTGCTCCTAAGGAACCTGAAAAACATTACTATGACTACCTTCTCAGCCGCGAACAGGACGAGCGAAACGCCGATTATCAAAAATAAGAACGTCCTGCTTACGTCGTGGAGCTTTACCACGTATACGACACTGCTGAACACCACGAAACCGAAGAACGCTGCCTCGAAAACTATCGAAATCACGTCGCCGATCGGCTTGGTCCGGAACGAATTATACATTCCGAGGAAATGCATAAGCCCCACCCATACCACGACAAAATACGGCAGGAGGCGAAGGTAATCCTCGAGCGGATATAGCTGTTTCATTTCATTACTCAAAAAATACGCAAGGATAAATGATGCGGCCGCCAGCACCAGGTCCGCGAAGATCATTAATTTCCTGAATATGTCCGCGTGTTGTTTAAGCATTAAAATTCAGCGGCCAGCCCGAGAGTGACACGATTTTTCAAATATCCGCCGAGCGGGACGGACGATGTCTCATGTGTGTATGAATAATCGGCGGTTGCCTTCCAATGGTCGTTGATGTCATAAGTCAATCCTGCGCTGGACCCGATGAGATGCGTCACGCTTGACGCCCCGATATATTCGCCGCGGCCGTAAAAAGCCGAAAGCGTCCCGCGCAATTTCTGGAAAATTTCGTGCGAGAGCGCGCCCGAAACCCGCCACTGATCGAAAAGGTCCTGCGAGTACGAAACCGTATCAAACCGTTTGCTGAAATAGAGCGACGCGCGTGTGCGCTCGCTGAAGTCGTCGGAAAGCGAGACTTGCACCATCGGCTTCGTATATCTCCTGCCGCTGAAAGAATTAATGAAATCCACTCCGCCCACACCGTCGAAATACAACTGTTTCGTGATGTATTTGCGCAGGCCGCCGCTCAGCGTATTGACCCTGGTGTTCGCACCCGGGCTGAAGTCACGGGCAGTAAAATCATACGCCCCGATGAAAGTCAGGTCCGAGCCGACGATATATGCGCCTTCGACTCCGGCCGTATTTAAATATGATTTCGGGATGTCGGTGCGCGAATATGTGTTGTATTCGTTCGAATACCGCAATGAAGCGCCGAAATGCTCCGAAATATCGCGCGCATAGCCGAGGTTCACGCGGTTCCTCGTCGAACTGTATCGCCCGCCCGTCCTCCCGAACACATCCTCGAAACTGCGCGGCTCTTCCGTGCGCGAAAACGAGTCGGAAACGCTTATCCTGTCGAACTTCGACAGCTCGGAGTTGACAGACGCGGTAAAATCGCCGCCGTTGTTGTTGAAACCGTGCTTGTTGGCGTAAAATTCGTGGTAATAGCGGCCGCTCGCCGTGAAAACCGTGGTCTTGTTGTCGTAAGAGGCGCTGAGGCCGACCCACGGCCTGGTGATATAATCTTTGATCTTGCCGACCTTTACGTAGGTGACATTATCATCGTAGGTTTCGGAGACTCCACCCCTTAACATAACGTCAATATTACTAAGGCGGTATGCCCACGCATTGCCCGAAATCAGGCAAATAACCATCATCACTGCGAAAACGGCACTCTTTTTCATAGGTAGTTTATAAATTATCTATAAAGGCAAGCAAGGAAATAGTTTACACTAGCGGCGGGGGTTAGTCAAGCGGTAAAAAACGAACGTGGCGAAGAGGCAGAGCGCGCCGCCGAGCATCAGGGCGTCCGGAGCGCCCATTTTACTGGCGAGGGCGCCGGCAAGCAGGCTTCCGATGGGCGCCATGCCCATAAAAGCCATGGTGTAGAAGCTCATTACGCGGCCGCGCTTGTCATCGTCTACGATGGTCTGGATGATAGTGTTGCTTGAGGCGGTCGTCGCGAGGAATCCGAAGCCGGTCACGACAAGCAAAATTATCGAAACCCATAAAACGCGCGAGAGAGCGAATAAGATCACGCCGCCCGCGAATATCGCGGCGGCAATAGGTATTCCCCTTTCAAGGGTCGGCGGTGTTTTGCGCGACGCGAGATAAAGTGTCGCGATGAGCGCCCCGACGCCGATGGCGGCCATCAGCACGCCGAGCGTAAGCGGCCCGCCGCGGTGGATATCCGCGGCGAAAACCGGCATCAGCACGACATACGACATGCCGAGCATGCTGATCACGCTTAACAGGAATAATATCATCCTGATAGGCCTCGAGCCGAACGCGTAAATCACGCCCTCTTTGATCTCATCCAGGACGCGCGTCTCCTTCCCCTTCTCTTCCTTCGGCGTCAATCTCATCATCAAAAGGCTCGCGATGACGGCAAGGAAAGTTATCGCGTTGATAAGGAAACATACCCCTTCCCCGACCAGCGCGACGAGGATCCCCGCGACCGTCGGCCCGATGAGCCGTGCCCCATTAAATATGGCAGAGTTAAGGGCAATGGCGTTGCCGAGCATATCTTTCCGCTCGACCATGTCTATTAAAAATGACTGGCGCGTCGGGATATCGACCGCGTTGATGCAGCCGAGGAACAGGCCTAAAACGATTATCTGCCAGACCTGGATATGTCCTGCAAGCGTAAGCGCCGCGAGGATAAGCGCCTGTATCATCGCCAGTACCTGGGTCACGATAACTATCCGGTGGCGGTTATACCTGTCGGCGAAAACGCCGGCGAACGGGCTTAAAATAAATGTGGGGATCTGCGAGGAGAAAGCGACGATACCGAGGAGCAATGCCGAGCCGGTCATCCGGTAAACGAGCCAGCTCATCGCTATCGACTGCATCCATGTGCCGATGAGTGAGACGCTCTGCCCGATGAAAAAGAGGCGGAAGTTCCTGTATCTCAGCGAGCGGAATATACTATTCATACCTTAAAGCTTCGATGGGATTCAGTTGGGCGGCCTGGTGCGCGGGCCAGCTGCCGAAGACAATGCCTACGAGCAAAGAGAAACCCGTCGCCAAAATTATCGAGAACGCGGAAAGTTTCACCGCCCACCCGGCTATCATCGCTATCAAACTCGATATGCCCGCGCCGAGCGCGATGCCGCAGACGCCGCCGATAAACGATATCAGCGCGGCTTCGATCAAAAACTGGATCATGATGTCCGTATTGCGCGCGCCTATCGCTTTGCGCAGCCCTATCTCGCGCGTGCGCTCTGTCACCGATACGAGCATGATATTCATGATGCCGATGCCGCCGACGAGCAAAGATATCGCCGCGATCGAGCCCAATAATAACGCCATAGTCCTGGTCGTCGTCTCGAGCATCTGTTTGATCTCAGCCATGTTCCTTATCTGGAATGTGTCCTCGTTATCCTTGCTGAGGCGGTGCTGTTTTATGATTAGTTTGGTTATCGCGTCCTGCGTCTCCTCTATCAGGTCCGGCGATTTTACCTCGACAAATATCGCGTCGATATAATCCTTGCCGAAGACGCGGTACATCGCGGTCGTGACCGGGATGATCACGATGTCGTCCTGGTCGTGCCAGCCGCTGGCCCCTTTCGTCGGGAGGACGCCTACCACCTTGAAATTTATGAGGTTTATTTTTATCGTCTTTCCGACGGGATTCGAGTCGCCGAAAAGTTCGCGCGCGACCGTAAAGCCGATCACCGCGACTTTATCGCGCAATTTCACTTCCTCTTCGGTGAAGAACCTGCCGACGACCGGGACCGAGTTTCGCACCTCGGCGTAACCCGGGCCGTCGCCTTCTACCGTCGTGCTCCAGTTCTTGTTCCCGTAGACGATCTGGCCCCTGCCCTGGACGTTAGCATATATCCGGCTTATCTCCTCGCTCATTTTTGATATCGCGGCCACGTCCTGGAAAGTAAACCTGGTTACCGTGCCTGTGCCCATCGCCACGCCGTGGACCTTCGCCGAGCCGGGCATGACCACCAGGAGGTTCGAGCCCAGCGACGACAATTGTTTGGATATCGTCTCCTGCGCCCCCTGGCCCAGCGCGAGCATCGCGATCACCGCCGCGACGCCTATCAGTATGCCGAGCACCGACAAAAATGTGCGCATCTTGTGCGACCACATCGCGCTGGCCGCCTGGCGGATGTAATCGATGAACTCGGCCTGGCGCGAGAATTTCTGCTCTTTAGAGAACGCCTCCCTTATTTTTTCCGCCTCCGGTGAGGGCGCGCATTTATCCTTATTTTCGCAATTGGGCTCGTCCGAGATTATCTCGCCGTCCCGCATTTTTATTATGCGCTTCGCGTGGACCGCGATCTCATTCTCGTGCGTTACGATGATGAGCGTCTTGCCTTTTTCATTTAATTGCTTCAATACCGCGAGGATCTCTTCCTTGCTTTTTGAGTCGAGGTTGCCGGTCGGCTCGTCGGCCAAAATTATCAGCGGGTCATTTACCAGCGAACGGGCTATCGCGACTCGCTGCTGCTGGCCGCCCGAGAGTTCGTTCGGCTCATGCGTCATACGGTCGCCGAGGCCGACTTCCTGCATCCTCTTGCGCGCGAGTTCTTTCAGGTGGCGCTTGCCCGCGTAAATAAGCGGCAGTTCGGCGTTCTCGAGCGCGGTCATCCTCGGCAAAAGGAAAAACTGCTGGAATACAAAACCTACAAGCCGGTTTCGCGTAGCGGCGAGTTCATCGTCGGAGAGTTTCGTGACGTCTTTGCCGTCGAGTAGATATGAGCCGGAATCCGGCCTGTCCAAAAGGCCCAACAGGTGCATCAGCGTAGACTTGCCCGAGCCCGACGCGCCCATGATGGCGACAAATTCTCCCGCCTCTATCTTCAGGGATACATTATTGAGCGCGTGCACCTCGGCCGCGCCCATGGAATACGACTTTTTTAAATTTTTTATTTCTATCATTTTTTGTTGGAACTCTTGCTCCTTGACGGCATGAACGGGTTTGTCGCGGTGTCGGCGGTGGGAAGCGCGTATTTCTGCGCCTTAACGACTATCTTCTCGGCCGCGGTGATACCCGATAATATCTCGGTGTTGAGGTCGTCGGAGATCCCGGTCGTGACGGCCTGCCTTACCGGCTCCTTCTCCGGGCCCCGGCTCAACAGGACATAACTTCCCTCTTTATCCTTATGCACCGCCTCGTTCGGCAGGAGCAGGGCGTCTTCTTTCTTCTGTTCCAGGAAATCTATGTTCGCGTTCATTCCCGAACGGAAGAAGGCAGGGACGCTCTCCGGGACCAGGTCGACATTATATATCGTGACATTATTTACCGTCTGGGACTCGTAATATATATGCCCCACCGTAGTATTGACTTTCGATTCGGGGAACGCGTCTAGGCTCACGGTCGCGGGCTGGCCGAGCTTTATCTTGCCGATATCGGTCTCGTCGACCTGCGCCCTGACTATCAGGCGGTCCGACAGGACCAGCACGGCGTCGGCGGTTGTCAGTGTCTGCCCCGGCTGGACCGTCGCGACGATGATCTCGCCGTCGATAGGCGCCAATAACGGTATGGCTTTATAAGCGTCTTCCCAATATTTCAGTTCGGCTTCCCCCTTGCCTCTCGCCGCGTCCAATACCGCCGCCCTCTCGGTCGAGCTCATCCACGCCAGCGTCTGGCCGGTTTTTACCATATCGCCTTCGCGCACCAATATCTTCTCGACGCGGACGGCCACCGGCGGCTTAAGCCCAAGGCGGTTCTGCGGGAGGACCGTGCCTGTGGTCGATATAAAACTCTGGATCGGGCCTATTGCGGCCGTTATCTCGCTGGTCGTCTCCTTGACCGCTGAGCCGCCCTTCGACTTCATAAAGAAGAACGCCGCGATACCGATAACGATAATTATGACGAGGAACACCTTCCATTTTTTATTCGATGCTTTCAAGAGTTTCTCCTTTCGCCTGTATCCAGTTGGCTTCGGTTGTCAGGGCCTGGGCCTGGGCGTTTAGATATGATTGCTTCGCCGCAACAAGATTATTCTCGATTATTATCCAGTCGTTGAACGACACAAATCCTATGGAATATTGCGCCTCGGTTATCTTGGCGCGCTCTTCGCTCGCGGTTAAAAATTGGTCTTGGACCTCGACATTTTCCAGGGCGTTCTGCAGGCTCGTCCACGCGTCGGTGAGGGTCTGTATTATACCGTCCCTGGAGTTCCTTTCATCCGCTTCCGCTTTTGCCAGCAGGGCGTTCGCCTTTGAGACATCCGCTATGCGCAAGCCGCCCTCGAATATGGGTAATGATACCGAGGCGCCTATCGACCACTGGTTGCCTTTGGGCGGCCACTGCGAATCATTTTTATTGGCGCTGCCCTGCGCGGTTATCGTCGGGAAAAATTCGCCTTTGGCCGTTTTCACGTTATAAGCCGCGGCGTTCTTCTGCGCTATAAGCTGCTGGAGCGAGGGGTGGTTCACGGAGAGCGCGATGAAATCCGGTTTCTCGCGCGCGGGATCCTTAACGATAAAATCGCCTTTCGCTTCCACAGGCACAAGCTGCAGGAGGCCCATCTCTTTTGTCAACTGGCGCCGCGCGAGGTCGATATTCCTTTTCGCCACGGAGATGTCATACCGGGCCTGCCTGACGTTCGCCCCCTCGGTAAGGAGAGAACCTTTATTTTCCCTGCCGCTCTCATAGCGCAGGGTAACCAGCTCATAATTCTGCCGGCGGCGCTCGTAGATCTGCTGGCTTATCTTTACCGATTCCTGAGCCTTGAGCAGGTTGACAAAAGCCGCCCTGAGGCGCTGCCTGACCTGCGAGGACGTAAAATTATAGCTCTGCTGGGCGGCTTTGATATTTTCCCCGGCCGCGTTTACCTTATTTATCGTCTGGAAACCGTCAAAGAGCAGCTGGTTGCCGGTGACGCCGTAATTATAATTATTTACCGCGCCGGTTGAGCCGCCTGATGTGCCGCCTGATGAGCCCGGTGAGGTGCCGCCTGAGCTTTTCGACCTGGTGGCGTTAAGGTCCGTGCTTATCTGCGGGAAGAGGCCGCTCGCGGATATCGTCTTGTCGGCCTTGGAACTCTTTATGGACTGCTGGGCCGAGACAAGGCCGGGATTATTCTTCGCGGATTCCTTGACGCAATCGTCCCACGTCATGGGAGTTACGGAGTCAGGCACCGCCGTTTCTTCCGCCGGAGCCGGTGCGCTCAGCAGCAGGATAGAACAAAAAGCATATATGAAAATATTCTTGTTCACAGTGTCAGAATTTGCCCTTTAGTTTGGAAAGTACTTTTGTCGCCTCGTTAAGGAAACGGTTGAACTCTTCGGCCTGTATAAGCCCGATCATGCCGTCCGGCTTGGCGAAGACGACAAGCTTATCGCCGGACTTTATCTTGAACGTCTTCCTTATGTCCGCGGGAACCACCACTTGTCCCCTCTCACCTACAGTCACCACGCTGTGGAACCCGCCGCCCGGGCCGCCCTTGAATTCAGTTTTCATCTTAACCTCCGTAATGTGTTATTGTATGAATTGTATGATTTGTATGATATATCATACATACGGAGATGTCAATATATTTATTTATGTTTATTACTATAGTTAGACGCGCCTCCACCCAAAAGGTTTACACGCAAAACGCCCCGCTCCAAAAGAGCGGGGCGTCTGTAATTGAGGATATACTTAATTATTTTCCGACTGGCATCTTTCCGGGCATACCTTTTTCCATGCCCATGCCGCCCATTCCTTTACCCATCATCGGGCACATCCCCTGCATATCCCCCATCATCGGGCATTTGCCTGTCGCGATGGTATAAATGCCTTTCGCATATAACAGCACGGACACGACGATCAAGACAACGGCGACTACTTTGCCGAAGTTCTTCAAGCCCTTCTCTTTCGCTCTTTCGAGCGCGAACAATACAAAAAAACTTGCTGTAAGCAACGCGGATGCAGGGATCAGAACCAGCACACCCATCATTCTCATCATGGTACACGCCCTCCTATTTTTCGTTTTCCATTATGTCATACCCACAAATAATGTAAATTGGCGGATTCCGCTTTCTTTTGACCTTTTTCACCCCCTGCCAAAAACGGCAGGGACTGCGGCTACCCTAAGATCGCCTTCAGGTCTTCGTCGGGCGTGGTAATGGGTTTCACGCCGAAATTATTAACGAGGACTTTGAGGACGTTCGGCGACACGAATGCCGGGAGCGACGGGCCTATCCTTATGTTCTTCACGCCCAGCGAAAGGAGCGTAATGAGGATGCAAACCGCCTTCTGCTCATACCAGGAAAGGATGATGGATAACGGCAGGTCGTTCACGCCGCAGCCGAACGCGCCGGCAAGCGCCAGCGCTATCTTTATCGCCGAATATGAGTCGTTGCACTGGCCCAGGTCAAGCAGGCGCGGGATGCCGCCGATATCTCCGAATTCAAGCGTGTTGAAGCGGAATTTCCCGCAGGCGAGCGTAAGTATCACGCAATCTTTGGGGACCTTTTCGGCGAACTCGGTGTAATAATTCCTGCCCGGCTTCGCGCCGTCGCATCCGCCTATGAGGAAGAAATGGCGTATCCTGTTCTCTTTTACGGATCCGACGATCCTGTCGGCGACGCCCAAAACCGCGTTGTGGCCGAAGCCGACGACTATTTCTTTTTCGATCTTATCCGCCTTGAGCCAGTCGAGCTCGAGCGCCTTCCTAATCACCGGCGAAAAGTCTTTATCGTCGAACCCCGGGATATGGGTGACTCCCGGCCACGCGACCATCCCGGTCGTGAATACCCGCGCCTTATAGGAGTCGCGCGGCTTCTGGATGCAGTTTGTCGTGAACAGGAACGCGGCAGGCACGCCGTCGAATTCCTTCTGCTGGTTCTGCCACGCGGTGCCGAAATGCCCGGCGAAGTGTTTATATTTATGGAAAGCGAGATATCCGTGCGCCGGCAGCATCTCGCCGTGCGTGTAAACATTTATCCCCTTCCCTTCGGTCTGGTCCAACAGCATTTCGAGGTCGAGGAGATCGTGGCCCGAGACGATTATCGCAGGGCCCTTCTTCAGGCCCAATTTCACCCTCGTCGGGGACGGGTTGCCGAAATGTTCCGTATTCGCTTTATCGAGGAGCTCGAGGCATTTGAAATTCACCTTCCCGAACTCCATATTCATCGCGAGGGCCTCTTCGACCGAGAGGTTGTCTTCGGCGAGTTTCGAGAGCGCCTTGTGGAAATACGCGTCCACTTCCTCGTCTTCAAGGCCGAGGACCGCGGCGTGGTCGGCGTAGGCCGCCATGCCTTTAAGGCCTAAAAGCAGGAGTTCCTGCAGGCTGCGCGAATCCTCATCCATCGCGGGCCATGAAAGGACGCCTACCTGCCTGCCCTGGTCGACCAGCCCTTCTATGCTGTTCGCGGGCTTCCAATCGGTCGCGTCTGGGAGGCGTGTCGCGAAATCCTTGTCGTATTTCTTCTTATATTCCCGAAGGAAGAGCCCTTTCATTTTTTCCTTGACCTCATACGCGCGCGTCAAAAATTCTTTGAGCCGCCCCGGGTCGAAATCAACGTTCGTTATCGTGGTAAAAAGCCCTTCTTTCAGGAAAAGGTCGGCCTCTTTATCCTTTATGCCGAGCTCGCGCGCCATATTCCCGTAAACGGCGATGCCCTTCATAGCGTATATAAGAAGGTCCTGGAGTGTCGCTGTGACCGGGTCTTTCCCGCAAACGCCCTGCATAGTGCATCCGGTACCCTGCGCGGTCTGCTCGCATTGCCTACAGAACATCTTTGTTTCCATGGATCATCCCCTCAATTGTTATCGGTTTCAGTTGGATGTTTATGAACTGCTCTATTGTACCTAACCGCCTCCTTAAAAAACAAGATTTTTTATTGGGGCAAGCTTCCTTTTGAAGCACGCACTCGCTCAATTTGATGGGGCCCTGGAACACTTTGACGACCTCTAGTAAGGATATCTTCTTCGGCCCGCGCGCCAGTTTGAACCCCCCGCCGGCGCCTTTCTGGGAAATAAGGAGCCCTTTAGCGTTCAGGGTCTGCAGTATCTTCCTGAGGAACGGCCGCGGTATCCTGAGGCTCCGGACAAGCTCCGGCACCGACGTCAGACCCTCTTGCTTCTTCGCCATGTAGCAGAGCGCCCTCACGGCGTAATCCGTATTCCTGTTTATCAGTCTTATGCTCATGGCAGTAATGATACCACAATGGTATCATTTGTCAAGTTAAATTTTGCAGCGCGCGGAACGCATGCTGCAAAATAATCCCGCGCCTGCGCAGAAAATCCCTAAGAGATTTTCAAGCGATTAGGCGCGGGGAAAAAATTATTTAATTTTTCTCGAGCTTGCGGCTGAGGTAGCCCCCCGTGAGGCCGTCAATGCTAGCGGTGAGCTCCTCTATCCTGAGCTCTCTTTCCGTGTAAGCCGGGCTTTCCTTGTCGGTTATCCTGATAAGTTGCTTCTGTAGCTTCTTCCTCTCGAAGTAAACGGTGTTGAGTGCCTCCATAATATCGTTCCTTAGCTCCACCATAAGCTTCGAGCGCGAGTCTATCGAGGTCTGGGCAGTATTATATACAAGGTCACCCAAATCCCATTTGGCCGTGAAATCCCAGCCGGAACTTGTGTCGTCCGGACCTACCCAGAAGTTCGTCCTACCGTTTGATGTGGCGGTCGATATCGTAGTATCTAGATCATTGTTATAACCTACGCTTACTTCGGGCATCAAGGCCCTTACGGCAGCCTGGTGCCTCCAGTTGGATATCTTATCGGGATTTACCTCAGCGTATCTGATCGCGGCGCGCTGGGCTCGGGAATGGTTGGTTCGTTAGGGTCGGGGGTTTTGTTCTGGAGGGAAACTGTTTCAGTTGCAATTGGCTTCTTTTCTTCTTGCGCAAGCACGGTTTCTTCTTTTGAGGCCGGGATTTCTTGGTTAGCAACGGAAGCCGGCTTTAATGAAGTTTGCTTTGATTTTTCCCGCGCACAACCGCTTACCAACGGCACAGTCATACACAATACCAAAATAACACCTAGCTTATCATGACGCATTTGTCTGTGTCTCCTTTCTGCTATAATAGACGTAAAGCGGAAGGAAAAACTTTCAAAAATATTTTATCTCGCCCATCCTTCCCATTCGGCTTCAATTGGATTAATTGGCCCTACTTCATCCACCTCCCCCGCTTCGAGGTTGCGCGAGCCGTCGGGTTGTATGTAGTAGTCAAAATCTCCACTAAGTGCGATTTTCCCGTATTTCCCATCTGGAGTTTTGAAATAAAAACAATAACCCCCTGTTGATTCAGGGCAGACAGATTGGACGTAACCATCCTCAGGTGCTTGAGGCATCCATTCAAATTTGGCGAAAAGCTTATCCAGAGTACTTTCTCTCATTGGATATCCCGGGAAGCAAACAAATCCGCCCGGTTCTTTCATCGTATAAATCGCTCTACCTTCTTCGTCGTAAGACCTCGTTAGCCAGACGGTCTCTTCTTCAACCACAGGGAAGTACCATAATTTAATAAAGGACCAACCGCATTCCTTACCTTTGGATTCCTTATCTTCTATATCGGGAATATGTGCATTATGAACATACTCAAGCTTGGAAGGCGATCCTTTTTTTATAAGGTGAATTGTCAAATCATTTATGATTATCTTATCATCTGTCGGTTCCTTATAATCTGCAAGGACTATAGCATTTCCGTGATAGCCGTCTTTTTCTACCTTAATATCACAAAAAGTGGCGTCCGGCAATTTCCAAGAAAACGTACCACCATAAATTTTCTTTTCGAGTATTTTAGTCTCGGATTTGATCTCATCGTAAAACT
This sequence comes from Candidatus Omnitrophota bacterium, assembly GCA_041653595.1. NCBI lineage: Bacteria > Pseudomonadati > Candidatus Omnitrophota > Candidatus Omnitrophota bacterium. Next base: position 48,475 of record JBAZFB010000006.1, read on the forward strand.
TGCTTTTAACCACATCAGGATACGTTACAGTCTCAAGTTCTGCCGTAAGGACCACTTCGTCCGTAATCAAGGTGCCATCCTGATCGATTATTTTACCGGCGATTTCGAATTTATCCAAAGATTGATAGCCATTACAAATGTTACTTAAACACAACAACATAACAACAAATAAAGATTTAGACATCAGTACCCCCATTTTTCTAAGTTTTTTGGATTTAAAAATCCTCCAAAATATTCTTGAACATCATAATAACACTCCGTTCCAAAACTTAAATGATCTCGAATCCCGAATGGCCGAATATTTCCCCTAAAATATGAACGACTCATAAAATTCGACAATTTTGACTCTAAATTCTGATTTCCCAATCCTCCCGACATACTCTTTTCATGTCTATAAAGACCTACATCACAAAAACCATACATTCGATTTGAAGGGAGGACCTCATAATTATTGTCCAGCGGAACCGGCAATCCATAGTCCAGGTTACCTATTAAACCCGACCACCAAACTCCGATTAGGTTATCGGAAAAATTGCGTATTAATTTGTCTTTGCTATAATACAAATTATACACTTTTCCAGTAATATTATTTGCCGCAGCTGATACATACATATCTTTATAATAGTCATTCTCCTGTCTAGTGGCGTAAGTGTTACCAGAAACGGCTACCTGAACTAAGAATACGTTATTTACGATCTTTCTCTTGTCCTGAATTGCAAGTAATTTCAAAGCATATGAAGTAAGATTGCCTCCTAATGAATGTGCAACCAGGTTTATTTTAGCATTTTTAAATTCATTTTTGGTATTTTCTATTACATCAGCCAAAACCTGACCAGTCTGGAAAGAGTTTACCCATTGGTTGTCGAAAACCGTCTTGAAATTGTTACTTCCAATAAGCGGTATCGGATCGTATATCCCCTCTGCAGTATCCCACGAGAACCCAATAAAACCGCCTCTATAGCCGCTCCTATATAAACGTTTATATACGGTATTGCTCCATGTCACAGCATCACTCTTTGGGGTCCAGGCGCCATGGATAAACATAAATACTTTGCTCGGATCTTGTATAAACATATTTTTATTTTCAACATTAATTGTCCTATATCTAAGCTTGCCATCACTCCCGTCGGAAGGAGCGCCCCTGACATCCACAAATCTATACATATCCCTTATGCTTTTTAAAGTTACATAAGCTTCGTCCAATATCGCTTCTGTCTTATTTTCGCCTAGCTCGACTATCAGAGATAACTCAAGCACCCCTTGCTCGATGCCTTCGAAGATGGCACGGAAGTTGCCATTATCATCGAAATATTTTGACTCGAGTTCTTTCTTGTCACCTGAAGCCAGATTTATTATGATTGGTTTGGTGAATTGGGCGATGGAGCTGTTGATATCCTTTAGATATGTGAATGAGCCAATTTTCTTAATATCCTTTACCCTTTCAAATATCTTAATCCTGCCCGAGCCTTCCGCCTTTAGATAGAACTTTACATTTTGGTTGGTGGTCCATTCCTTAATGTTGGGTATTGTTAGATTTATCGGCATAAAATCCTCAAGGTCTCTTATACCGTTTATATTCCCGTCATAGCCATCGTTCCCGTTGCTGTTTACCGCGCAGGCATCATCCGAATGTATATTTGACTCATCATAATCGTCGTCATTATTGACCCAATTTACGCACCCCGGCGCGACCTGTTCGACGGCATTGTCATCGCCGCCCAGAAAACCGTCGTTATTGGAGTCAACGAGGATGTCGCCGCTCAGAGTTTGCATATTATAACAAGAAAAAAACTTATTGCAGTAGCCTGGGCTATAGCCAAACCCGTCGCCGTATGAGGGCGCCTCCATAGTTATATCGATATCTGTGTCAGGATTAGGATTCTCCATAATAATATAGGCCGATCTATTTAAATTGTATGTCCTGTCTGCCGGGTCAAAGAGGGGATTTAGCGGGTATTTGCCGTTTATTTTGTATTTTGAAGGATCTAAGGGTTGTTCATAATATAGAAAGGGGCCGAATGTCTCAATAAAATCACAGTTCTTGAATATGACTATAAAAGGATTATCTTTTACCGGCGGGGAATGAAGGGTCGTGACCGTCATGCCCCATAACCTTCCGGGACTCTCTTTATATTCCCAATTAATATCGGAACAACTATCGAAAGGATTGCTAAGCCAGGGATAATTTGAGACGGTACAAGACGGAAGGCCGTACGAGGGAACGTAATAACAAAAACCCATAGAATCTACCGAGCTTAGCATTATCCAGCCAGAGCTAAAAGGCGGTCCATAAGGGAAATACGTCCGCATGTTAGACTTTATATCCGACCAATTCGCGAAAGGAGACTCGGAGAAGAGATCGCGATTGAACATCTGGTTATAATTGATCTCAAGCTTTATCTGTTTTTCCTGGCCAAAGTAATTGATATTCTTCCTGCGATGCCTCCCATTCTCAATATAATCAACATAAATTGGCGGAAACACATAATTTTCACCCGTCGACTGCATCTTCACAAACAACTGATAATAATAAAATGTTATCTTCTCTTCTTTAACATGCCCTGCGTCATCGGTTACCTGCGCCGTAAGGATGTTTTTGCCGGAGTGCGTTACCGGATCGACCTTCATAATGATATACTCGGGAGAATCGGCTACAATATTCCTGCGGCGCGCCTCTCCCGGGGAAAGAAGCGTCGGACCCGTAAAAGTAAAACTGGCTGGGCTTATCGTGCACTCCCGGCCGCCTATAGTTATGCTTTTTACATGGGCGAACTCATTAAACCTGCCGCCTATCTGAAGGGCATTTTCGGTTATAATTTGGTCTTTATAAGGAGAGGAAAAAGACAGCATCGGCTCTTCTTTATTATCAAGAACCGGCATTTGGACAGGATCAGTTCGAGGATTTGAGTTATTGGTACTACCGGCTCCGCCGGTAACGCCGCCTGTTATCTGTTGGACAACGGAAATGACTTGAGGATCATCGTTCTTGATCCTATAACCCGAAGTTGACGGCGTTGAGACAGGCGTAACAGGCGAACTCTTAGATGCGATAAGCGCCGGCGTAAAACCCTCTGGCGCGATGTTAGTATCTATTGACAAAACTTTTTTAGTTTCTGTCTCATGCGATCCCGTCGCTTCGGGAAGCGGTCCGGCCTCTTCCTCTAATTCCTCTTTACGATATAGCGTGTAAGAATAGAACTTCCTTTTGCCTGTCGAATCAAAGATCTCAAATATGAAGACATTTTTTCCTACCGATAACGGCAAACTAGATATCATGAACTTGGATCCGCTAAATTTGACCGGCTTGCCGTCTATCCGTAAGGATAAGATCTTCGATTCGGTCAGTATATGGCCGCTGATATCCACCGTTTCGGTATCTATTATAGAGAAAGCTGGCGGAAGTATCGAATCCAACGTTGGTAAGCGATAATTAATGCCCTTGTGGGCATACAAAGGCGTAAAAAATAGCGTCGATGACGCTAACGCGATAAATAAAACCGCGGATAATTTCTTGTGCATAATTTATTACTCTACCTCCAATCAAAGCAAGAATGAGTAATTAATATACAATATTCCACCTTCCTTGTCTAGTAAATTAAATTGCTTATTTAGGGTAATGTGGGATAAATTCAGGGACGTTTCATAAAGGGACAGTTCATTTTATAGGACGATAAGTGAAGTGCCCCCGAATAAAGCGTCCCTGAATTTTAATTACGGCATATCGACTATCTTAAGGTCGTCGATGTATATTATCACGGAATCCTTGCCCGCGTTATATTTGGGTCCCACGGCGAATTTTATTTCTTTGAGTTCCGCGGGATTGAATTTGACGTCCGTGACCATCTTGGCCGAGGTGTTGTCCCAATACTGCCCTTTCTTGGGATACACATTAAAGGGTATGGCCACCTTCTGCCATTCTTTGGTGGTCTTGACGTAGGCAGGTGTGGCCATCACGCCTACTTCGGTCTTGTTGCCGTCGTTATCATCGGCATCGATCAATAATACCTCGAAATTCTCTCCGCCTGCGGCGCCCTTGACCCAGAACTCGACCGCGGGTTTATTGAACTTTGTCAGGTCAACCGGGGGGATCAGGGGATTCCGCCCTACTACCGCGCCCGACCATTGCGTGCTATCGAAATCCGCCTTCAGGCACCCCTCGCCCGAGTGAGAGCCCGTCTTCTCGATCTCGAAAGTCGTCCCGCCGCCATAGGCATACATATACTGGCCGTTAGTTTCATCTATGATGTCCGTGAAAAAATCCGCTGATGCGGCGCGCGCTACGCCGGCCGCGCAGATCAGCGCCAAACCGCACAAAAACACCGCGACAAACACCGCCCTCTTCATTTTGCTACCTCCTGTATTTATGGATAGATTATAACTCCGGCAGGACATTACTTCAATAAGATTAACGTCCCCGATCAGGCGATGGTGCGGCCTATCGAGGCGGCGAGGGACTCCATGCACGGGGCGCAGGAACCGGTAGATTCGCTGATGCATCTTTTGTTGGGATAGATCTCGTATAATTTCTTGTAAGGCGCGGGCGTGAAGTTGGGCATAAGGACGTTGGCGCCCGCCATCAGCCCCTCTACCCTGAAATCCTTGCCTAAACTGCCGAGGGCGGTGGTCGCCGGGAGGTTTGCCCTTTTCGTGACGATACGGGTGAGCGCCAGCGTTTTAAGGACGAGGTTTACATCGCCGGCGGTGTTATCCGCCAGGGGCGTCTTGCCGTGCGGGATGAACGGCCCGATGCCTATCATATCAAAATCCCATTCTTTGAAAAACAAAATGTCGGCGGCGATGGAGCGTAAAGTCTGGCCGGGGAGGCCGACCATTATACCCGAGCCGGTCTCGTAACCAAGGCCTTTCAGGTCGCGCAGGCAGCGCAGGCGGTTCTCGAAATCCATTCCGTAGTGGAGCGAGTCGTAGAGTTTTTTGTCAGAAGTTTCGATCTTAAGGAGATACCTGTCCGCGCCGGCGTCCTTCCATAATTTATAGTCTTCGCGCGGCCTCTCGCCTACGGACAGGGTCACCGCGATCTCATATCTTAATTTTATATCTTTAATGAGGCCGGCAAGCCACTCGGGCTTCAGCATGGGATTCTCGCCCGACTGCAGGACGACGGTTTTGATATTTGCGGCGGCGATCTGCTTGACGCTCTCGAGTATCTCCTCTTTTGTCAGGCGGTATCTCTCGAGAGACCTGTTCGTCGCGTTGAGCCCGCAATAGTAACAATGTTTTCCGCAAAAATTTGAGAACTCGACAAGCCCGCGCAGGAGGATCGCGTCGCCGGCGTATTCATGGCGGACTTTATCGGCACGTTCATAAAGCTCGACGAGCGCCTTCTCATCCTCGAGCGAAAGCAGGCGTTCGATCTCTCTCAGATCATACATATTCGTCGCGGAGGCCGGAGTCGACGGCGGCGAAGAGTTTCGAGACCTGGGCGCGGGATTTCTCGTCGAGTTTCGCGGTTTCGCGCTCGATAAGTTTATGGCCTTCCTGTTTTATTTTGGGCGAGGCGAAGTCGTCTAGGTATTCTTTGAATGTGACGAGAGCGTTGACGCTGCACATGCCCTTGATGAGGCCGGGCTTCGCCAGGCCCATGAACTTCTCCCCTGTCCTCTCCCTGCGGTAGCAGGCGGCGCAGAAACTCGGGATGTAATTTTTCCCGATGAGCATGCCTACGAGCTCTTCAAGGCTGCGTTTGTCGCTCGTGGTGAACTGGCCGTCCCACTTCTCGCTGTCGGAATATCCGCCCGGCGAGGTCTTCGACTCGGCGCTTATCTGCGAAATGCCCAGGCTTATGACCTCATCCCTCATCTGCGCCGTCTCCCTGGTCGTAAGGATCATTCCCGTATACGGCACAGAAAGGCGTATCACCGCGACGAGTTTTTTGAAATCATCATCAGAGACCTGGTAAGGCGGGTGGAGCGAGAACTCCGAACCGACCGCCGGCTCGATGCGCGGCACCGATATCGTGTGCGGGCCGACGTTGAATTTTTTCTCGAGATGCTCGATGTGCATCATCATCGCCAGCGTCTCGAACCTGTAATCGTAGAGCCCGTAAAGCGGCCCTATGCCGACGTCGTCGATCCCGGCAGCGAAAGCGCGGTCGATGGCGTCGAGCCGGTTGTCCGGGTCGCTCTTCGGCCCTTTAAGGTGGCATTTCCTGTAGGTCTCGTCGTGGTATGTCTCCTGGAACAACTGGAATGTGCCGATGCTCGCGGCCTTGAGTTTTTTGAAATCCTCGACCGAGAGCGGCGCGCAGTTTATATTCACCCTCTTTATATAATGCGGGCCGACGCGCGCCGAATACGCGGCCTCGACCGCCTCTGTATAATATTCAATGGCTGACTTGCCGGGGACGCCGGATTCGCCGGCGACGACGAGGATGCGCTTGTGCCCCCTCTTGAGCAGCCACTCTACCTGCTCGCGGATCTCGGCGGCATCAAGGTATTTCCTTTTCAATTCGGAATTGCCGGACTGGAACGCGCAATAAACGCACTTGTTCGCGCAGAAATTCGAAATATATAACGGCGCGAAAAGGACAACGCGGTTGCCGTAGATGGCGTTCTTGACGTATGCCGCGGCCTCGAATATCTTTTTTACCAGTCGCGGGTCTTCGACCGCCAAAAGCGCGGCCGTCTCTTCGAGCGCGAGGCGCTTGAGCGAGCGCGACTTATCCAATATCGCGTCGATCTTGTCCCCGCCGGCTTTGCCCGCGCTGTTGAGCAGGTCCTGTATCTTGTTTTCGTCGATATATTTCATTGGCTGGCCCCCTTGACCGATCTTTCCCTTTCATTTATGAATGCCTCCAGGGACGCGGGGAAAGGAGACAAGACCCTTTCCAGCACTCCCTGTGAAAGCGATATCGCGAGGCCGTAATTGGTTATCGGCACGCCAGCCTCCTTCGCCTTCTCTATCCTCGTGAGCATCTCGCGGCGCGTTATCATGCACGACCCGCAATGTATTATCAGTTTATATTCTTTGAGGTCGTCGGGATAATCGCGCCCCGAGCAGACCTTGAATAAAATTTCGCCGCCTGCGAATTTATTCAGCCAGCGCGGTATCTTTACTCGGCCGATATCGTCCTCTATCGCGTGGTGGCTGCACGCCTCGGCGATGAGCACCTTGTCGCCCGGCTTGAGCCGCTCTATTGCCGCGGCGCCCTTTGCCATCTCGACGAGGTCGCCCTTATATCTTATGAATATTATCGAGAACGTAGTGCATTTAACCTGCGGAGGGGTCTCTTTCACCATCCTTAAGACCACCTGTGAGTCGCAGACGACGATATCCGGCGGGGCCTTGAGATTCTTGAGCGACGCGAGGTATTCGGTCTCCTTCACCACTACCGAGATGCCGTCGTTATCGAGGACATCGCGTATCGTCTGGACCTGCGGAAGTATGAGCCGGCCCTTCGGCGCTTCCTTGTCTATCGGCATTATCAATACCGCGATGCCGCCTTTCGGCATGAGGTCCCCGGTCAAAAGCGGCGGTTTCAGGAAATCATCGGGGCATATTTCGAGGAGAAATCTTTTGTATTTTTCGACGCTCGCGTCGCGCGTATTCCCGGCGTCCAGTATCGTCTCGTTGTAGCCGAGGGATGAGCACGCCATTACGCGCGGCGTCACCGCGGACATCTTCGCCAGGAAGTCGTCCGACGGCTTCTTCAGGTCCGCCTTGTTTATCACTATTATCAGCGGGATCTCCCTCTTGCGCGCCTCTTCAACGGTCTTCTCCTCGTATCCGGTCCAGGCGCCGGCCTCGGTTATAAGAGTTATGATATCTGCCCTGTCGAATATTTTTTCCGTCTTCTTAAGGCGCAGGTCGGAAAGCTTAGATATATCATCGAGCCCGGCGGTATCGAGGAATACGACTGGCCCCACAGGGAGGAGCTCCATCGATTTCTCGACGACATCCGTGGTGGTGCCGGCGACCGGCGACGTTATGGCCACGTCCTGCCCGGCCACGAAATTAAGGAAGCTGGATTTGCCCACGTTTGTCCTGCCGAACAGGCCTATCTGCAAACGTAATGATTTCGGGGTCTTTATCATTTATTTCCTTTACTGAGCGCGGATTTTACCGAAACGCCGGGTATCAGCCCGAGCCTTCCGGTCAGCGCGCCGACATCGTCGGTCGTCGCGTCGACTATGAGCGTTATTATCGAACAATTCCTCTCTTTGTATGGAATGCCCATTCTCCCCTGGATGATATTCCCGAACTCGGACAGGATCTTGTTGACCTCGCCCGCCTGCCTGTTCCTGTCCGTCACTATTATCCCCATAAATCCCAGTCTCTTGTTCATTTTCCCTCCTAATTAGAAAGCCCGGACTGCGAAGCGCAAGCCGGGCTAAAGATGTTACTTTCAGCCCCTTGGCCTCAGAGTCGCCTCCTCGCCGCAGGTATGTCTGGTTACCGCCTACCTCTTGTAGATAGGCCTTCCTTTATATGTCGTGTGGAGAAGTTTCTCGGATTTCTCGCTCAAGGGCTTCTCCAGGAATTCCTTGTATAATCTCTTTACATACGGGTTCTGGTGCGAGCACCGGACCGCTTTGGTCTTGTCGTCTTCATATAGAGCCGCGGCCCTGAACGCCCTGACTTCGTCTGTGACCATGTAGGGCTGGCCGCCGCCGCCGACGCATCCGCCCGGGCATGCCATTACCTCGATGAAATGGTACGGCAGTTCCTTGCCCGCCTTCTTCGCCTCTCTTACTTTATTCAAGACGTATTCGACGTTCGCCATCCCGTGCGCGACAGCGACGCGGACTTTCTTGCCGCCGACTTCGATCTCGCCCTCTTTGACCCTCTTCAGGCCGCGGACGACATCGAGGTCGACTTTCTTTAATTCTTCGCCGGTTATGAAATAATTCGCGGTCCTTAACGCGGCTTCCATTACACCGCCGGTCGAGCCGAAGATGACTCCGGCGCCCGCGTATTCGCCGAGTATCGTGTCCGACTCTTCGTCAGGGAGGTTCATGAAATCTATGCCCGCCTGCTTTATCATCAGGGAGAGTTCCCTCGTCGTCAGGACGATATCTATATCCTGGTAACCCGAGGCGGACATCTCATCGCTCCTGGTTATCTCGTATTTCTTCGCGGTGCAGGGCATTATCGATACCATCACTATCTTCGACGGGTCGATGTTGTTCTTCTGCGCGTAATATGTCTTCGAAAGGACGCCCAATATCTCGTGCGGCGATTTGCAGGACGAGAAATGCTCTATCATATCCGTGTGGAACTTCTCCATGAAATCCACCCACGACGGGCAGCAGGTCGTGATCAAAGGAAGCGGCTTCGTGCCCTTGACGAACCTCTGCTCGAACTCGCTCGCCTCTTCCATTATGGTGACATCGGCCGCGAAACTCGTATCGAATACCGCCTTGAAACCTAATCTCCTTAACAGGGCGTATAATTTCCCTGCGAAATTCTTTCCCGCGAACCCGAACGCCTCGCCTATGGAGGCCCTCACCGCGGGCGCTATCTGGACAACGCAATATTTGTCGGCATTCTCGAGCGCCTTCCAGACCTTCGGCACGTCGAAGTATTCGACGATAGCGCCGGTCGGGCAATGCGCCGAGCACTGGCCGCATTTTATGCACGGCGACTCGGCCAACGTTATATCGCCGGCCGGGGAGAACCTCGTCTTTATGCCGCGTTGGAGGAACGAGAGCGCCCATACATCCTGCATCTCCTGGCAAACGTAGATGCACCTGCCGCACAAAATACATTTTTCCGGCTCGAGGACAACGGCCTTGGTCGACTCATCCCTCGGCAGGTCGCGCCTTATCTTCGGGAAATATTCCTCGGAGATGCCGAAGTCCGCGACTATCTTCTGGAGTTCGCAGTTATTGTTGCGTCCGCAGATAAGGCAGTCGTTGGGGTGGTTCGAGAGTATCAGTTCGAGGACGCTGCGCCTTATCGCGACTATCTCGGGATCGTGGGTCGTTATCTCCATCCCCTCTTCCAGCGGGGTGCAGCAGGCCCTGAGCATCTTGTTCGAGCCCTTCGCCTTGACCACGCAGATGCCGCACGAAGCTGACGGCGGCAGGTCCGGGTGCTTGCAGAGCGTCGGTATCTTTATCTGGACGCTCTTGGCCGCCTCGAGGATCGTCGTCCCCTCGGGGACCTTGATGAATATATCATTTATCTTCGCCTGTATGGATTTTGCCATATTATTCCTTTGATACCGCCTTGAACTTGCAGACCTCGAAACATTTGCCGCAGCGGACGCATTTGTCCATGTTAATGACGTAGCCGTCGTCTTTGTTCCCGGTTATCGCCTTCGCCTCGCAGTTCATCATGCAGACCGAGCACCTCTTGCATTTCTCCGGGATTATCTTATAGCTCAAAAGGTTGCGGCATTTCTTCGACGGGCATTTCTTATTAATTATATGGACTTCGTATTCGTCCTGGTAATACCTGAGCGTCGATACGACCGGGTTCGGCGCGGTCTGGCCGAGGCCGCAGAGCGCGGCTTTCTGCATCGCCTGCGAGATCCTCCGTAAATTATCGAGGTCGCTCAGCTCCCCCATCCCCTCCGCGATCTTGCTCAAAGTGTTAAGCATCTGGGCGGTGCCGATCCTGCACGGCGAACATTTTCCGCACGACTCTTCAAAGCAGAACCTCTGGTAGAACCTCGCGATATCTACCATACAGTCGTCTTCGTCCATGACTATCATGCCGCCCGAGCCCATTATCGAGCCGAGCTTCTGGAGGTTCTCGTAATCTACCGGCGTATCGAGGAAATCCTTTGGTATGACTCCGCCTGACGGGCCGCCTGTCTGTATCGCCTTGATCGCCTTGTTATTGAATATGCCGCCGCCAACATCAAAGACTATCTCCCGGATAGTGGTGCCCATCGGGACCTCGACGAGCCCGGAATTCTTTATCTTGCCTGTGAGCGCGAAAACTTTTGTGCCTTTCGATGTCGCCGTGCCGACGCGGGCGAAGACATCGCCGCCTTTTAATATGATATAAGGGACGTTGGCGAGGGTCTCGACGTTATTTATTACCGTCGGCTTCTCCCAGAGCCCCTTTACCGAAGGATAAGGAGGACGCGGATGCGGCGTTCCTCTCCTCCCCTCGATAGACGCTATGAGCGCCGTCTCCTCGCCGCATACGAAAGCGCCTGCGCCGAGCCTTATCTCGAGGTCGAAGTTAAAATTGCCTCCCAATATATTTTTGCCCAGAAGGCCGCGCTCGTAACAGCGGTCGATGGCGTTCTGGACCCTGTCGACGGCGAGCGGGTATTCGGCCCTTATGTAAAAATATCCCATTGTGGCCCCGACGGAAAAACCAGCTATCATCATACCCTCGACGACCGAGTACGGGTCGCCCTCGAGCACGCTCCTGTCCATGTAAGCGCCCGGGTCGCCCTCGTCGCCGTTGCAGATGACGTATTTCTGGTCTGAGACCATCTGTTTCGCGAAATTCCACTTCATCCAGGTCGGGTATCCGGCGCCGCCCCTTCCGCGCAGGCCGCTCTTCTTTATCTCGTCTATCACTTTTTCCGGGGTCTTCAGGTCGAAGAGGACTTTCTTTAGCGCCTGGTAACCGTCCCTCGCGAGATAATCGTCGATATTATCCGGGTCGACAACGCCGCAGTTCCTGAGGACTATCCTTAATTGCTTGGCCTCTTTGCGCGTGGCGAGGTCCTGGGCTATCTTGCCCTCTTTTATGGAATCTATGATGCGGTTAATGTCCCCGTCTTTGACGTTATAATAAGTCGTGTCCGGAAGGACCTTTATCACAATACCCTGGTTATAGGCGCCGATGTCGGCGACGCGGACGGCCATTACCGAATCCTGCATGCCGCGGTCGCGGAGGCCGTTAAGGAATGCCGCGTAGACGTCCTTTGTCCTCTCCGGCAGCGATATCCCCGTATCCTTTATATATACTATCTTCTTATCCATTCGGTTTCTTTACCTGTATATCGTAAATGTGGTCGTTGACCAGCCTGTGGTTGTGTATGTGGTCGTCCAGGATCTGTATCGCGACGTCCTTGTCCACCTTGCCGTAGGTGACCTGGGGCATCCCCTCGACGTTAACCTCGACGAGCGGCTCGACCGAACACATCCCGGCGCAGCCGCATTTTTTTATCGCGACCTTGATATTCCTCTTCTTCACCTCTTCGGTGAGCGTCTTGAAGACCTCTTCGGCGCCGGCCGCGACGCCGCAGCTCGACATCCCGACCTTTATCCAGTCCTTATCTTCTTTTCCCGGCTGCTTCGCTATATTATCAAGTTCTTCTTTTGTTATCTTGCTCATTTGACTACCTGTTCCTGTTCATATTCGGAGAGTATATCAGCAACGCGGTCCTTCGTGACCTTGCTGTAGACCTTGCTGTCGACCTTCACGACCGGGGCAAGCCCGCAGCAGCCGAGGCACCTTACGACTTCGAGGCGGAAAAGCCCGTCTTTGGTGGTAGCCCCTTCCCTGACGCCGAGTATATCGCGCAGTTCATGGAGCAGGTCTGAGGCGCCTTTGAGGTAGCAGGCGGTGCCCATGCAGACCTGGATAAGGTGCTTGCCGGGCGGCTCAAGCTTGAAGAAATGGTAAAATGTTATGACTTCGTATATCCTCGCGAGCGGGACTTCCATGTAGTTCGACAGCTGGAGAGAGGTCGCGCGCGGGACATATCCGTAAAGATTCTGGATATCGTGCAGGATCATGATCAGGCTGCCCTTCTTGCCCTCCCATTTCTTGACGATATTCTCGATATCGGCGGATAATTTTTCTTCGCGGTGCATCTTGGTCTTGTTCTCCGAAGTTTGATTAAAGGTTCCCGGTGGGGAGACTAGTGATGTTAATATATCATACCGGCAGATAACTGTCAACCCCGCGCCTTAATAAAGGCGCGGGGTAAAGCCGCTACGGGGCGGCGAGCCCTTTTTCCTTTTTCGCGATGATCTCCAGCATCATCTTGGCGGATCTTGTGTAAAACTTATAATTCTGGTCGGTGACATTCGGGCTTTTCCCCGCGGAGGCCGCTTTAGAGAAATATTCCTTTGCCGTTTTGATATCTCCCCCTTTTTTATACATCATTCCCACGTCAAAAAGGGCGACGGCGTTGTCGGGGTCCAACTCTATCGCCTTCTTGTATTCGATGAGGGCCTTGTCGTCGCGGCCCATGAGGCTGTAACAATACGCCAGCCAGTTCCTCGAGTCGACGTCCTTTCCGTTAAAGGCAAGCGTCTTCTCGTAAGTCCTCGCGGCGTCGGGGACTATCCTCGCGCTCATGTAATCCCCTGCGCGCCTGTAGAGCAGATACGCCAGGGCCGGCCTCAGGGCGATAAACGATATCGCGATGAGTATCGCGCTTATGATATAATTTCGTTTTTTTCCTATCTCTATCATTGTCACCCCAGAATAAATAAGGATATTGCCAGCAGTATGAGTATGTTGCCGCCTATTATAGGGGCGACCTTTTCCACCATCTCCACCTTGGGGTAAATATACTTGACGATGCCGCTGAAGACCCCGACCAGTATTATCGGGAACGCCTGGCCGAGCGCGTAGGTGAAAAATAACAGGATGCAATAGAGGAGGTTCTGTTTAAGGATTCCGAGGCTCGCGATGACCAAAAGGAACGGGCCGCAGACCGGGCATGTAGGGGCCTCAAAGAGGACAAAGACGAACCCGAACAGGAAAGCGCCCAGCATCCCGCCGTGCCGTATCTGTAAGACGCGCGATACGGTATCCTCAAAGAACCTGAACCTGACAAGCCCCGCCATCTGAAGTCCGACCGGCAGGACGATGATGGCAACGAGATAATAAAAGTACCTGCTTAATCTCATCATATGGCCGGCAAGGGAGCCAATAAGCGAGAACATGACGCCCATAAGCGTATAGCTCAGGACGAGGGCGGATACGAAAGAAAGGGTCAGCAAAAATGCCCTCTTCTTGGACGTGGATACGCCGCCGATAAGGCCGACTATCACAGGTATCCTGATGATGGTGCAGGAGGCGAGGCTGAGGACCGCGGCCGCCCAGAATACGACGACGAAAGTCCAGGGCGAGCCTTCTTTTATTATATTCGTAATTGCGGCGACATCAAAAGTCATGGTCATGGGTCCGTATCCCTACAAGGCGAAGGTATAGCCGGCCATGTCCAGGTACCTCATCGGCAGGTTTGTGGGTTCGCTCACGAAAAAGATGGACGGCCTGCCCCTGCCCGGCTCCGACATCTCGCAGTGCGGCGTGTCCTTAAGCATCGTGAAGACGCAGGTCTTGTGGTCGTTGTATTTGAGGCGCAGGAGAAGGAAATCCTTTGAGGCCAGCCTCCCTTTCCTTGCCTTCCTCTCTATATCCCTGTATTTGGACAGGGCTATGGCCATCAACACCGGTTTTAGCTTCAGGCCCGTATTGTTTATCACTATGAATTCCTCGTTGTGGGGATGCGAGTTGAGGGCGATCCTGCCGCCGTTATCCGACCTGACGCAGATCAGCTTGTGGGTGCCGTGCTCGACCGGCGAAGAATAGATGGTATCGACAAGGCCGTTTTTTGCCGTCCTGCGCAATATCTTTGCCGTCGGCTTAAGCGTCCTTATCAGCCCCTTCTTCTCGAGGCGCAGGAGTATCTTACCGGTGATGTTCATCGGTTTGAGCCTTATCGTTTTCACGCTGATTTTTCTCTCGCCTGCTTATTGTAAAATTTCTTTATCACACCGACAACGTCTTTCGGCTCATCCACGATCGTGAAGAGCTTAAGGTCTTCTTTGGATATTGCCCCGCTCTTAAGGACCGTCGACTTGAGCCAGTCGATCATCCCCTTCCAGTACCCGCTTCCCATCATGACCACCGGGAATTTCTGGATGCGCTGGGTCTGGATAAGGTTGATGGCCTCGAAGAATTCGTCGAGCGTGCCGTACCCTCCGGGCATTATCACGAAGGCCTTCGCGTATTTAACGAACATGACTTTCCTGACGAAGAAATAGCGAAAATCGAGGAGGGTGTCCACGTATTTATTGGCTTCTTGTTCGAGAGGTATCTGGATATTCAGGCCTATCGAGTGGCCTTTCGCCCTCTTCGCGCCCTTATTTGCGGCCTCCATGATCGCGGGGCCGCTGCCGGTTATGATGGCGTATCCTTCCTTGGCGAGCAGGTAAGCGGTCTCCTCGGCCATCTTGTAATATTTAGTGCCGGGCTTGAAACGGCTGGAGCCGAATATCGACACGGCCTGGCCGGCCTTGGAAAGCGTCTCGAACCCGTCGACGAACTCGGACATTATCCTGAATATCCGCCAGGTGTCCTCCTGCGTGAAATCATTTACGATGGCGACATCCTTGCGCATGGCGTGCCTCCTCATTAAGGAAAGGGTGGATTCTGTTGATTTATTGTATCAAAGAGTAGTAAAATAGGCAAACCAAAAACAGAAAGGGTTCTACGATGAAAGAACTGAAATTCGATTTCAATAACATGTTCGGTTTCAATGTCGGAAAAGAGAATGGCGTCGAGGAAACGGAATTAAACGCCCTCTCCTACTCCGTAAAAGAGGCGCATGAACACCTGGCCTCTGTCCTGGCCGACAGCCGCAACAGGGTAAAATTGGGCCTTGAATGGACGCGCCTGCCTTTCCAGGATAAAAAGGAAATAAAAAATATCCGGAAGCTGGGGAACGAGATAGCGAAAAAATACGAGAACGTGATATCCCTGGGCATAGGCGGTTCGTATCTCGGCCTGAAGGCGGCGCAGGACGCCCTTTGTCCTCCTTATTATAACGAATTCGCCGGCGCCAGGAAGAAACGGCCGAGGGTATATTTCGAGGGGAATAACCTCGACCCGGACACGCTGTCTGTGCTGCTGAAAAATTTAAATCCGAAAAAGACATTTGTGGTAGTCATCTCCAAATCAGGCGAGACGACCGAGACTAAGACCGCCTTTATCGCCGTCGAGAACTGGCTTAAGAAAGGCGCGGGCAAGGACTACGGCAGGCAGATATTCGCGATAACCGACCCCGAATCCGGGAGCCTGCGCAAGATCGTAGACCGGCACCGGGAGAAGGACAAGCTGAGTTTCAGGAACCTCCCGCTGATGAAAGGCGTGGGCGGAAGGTTCTCGGAATTCAATATGGGCCTCCTTCATCTCGCGATAATCGGCATCGACATAGAGAAAGTCCTCGAGGGCGCCGCTGATATGTGCAAAAGGTGCGGGACGATCGACCTCTACAGGAACCCCGCATACATGTACGCGGCCCTGCACACGATACTCTACAGGATGAAAGGCAAGGATATAGCCATAATCATGCCTTTCTCCGAGACTTTGAAATCCACTGCCGACTGGTACGTCCAGATGCTCGCCGAGAGCCTGGGGAAGAAATATGCCAGGAAGATAAACAAGGCGCGGGACGGGCGCGAGGAATGGGTAAACGACACCGGCCGCGTAGTAAACGCCGGGCGCACTCCTATCTCCGCGCGCGGGACGAACGACCTGCATTCCATCCAGCAGAACAACATCGAGGGGATGAATAATAAGGTCGTGACCTTCATCCGCGTCGAAAAATTTAACAATGAGATCAAGGTCCCCTCGGGCCCGGAAAGCGGCATCCTCGCAGGAAAAAAGTTCTCGGAGATGATAACGCTCGCCCAGGAGGCGACGGAGTGGGCTCTAGTGCGGGAATCGAGGCCGAACTGCACGATAATGATGCGCGAGGCCTCGGCTTATAATTGGGGCGCCCTTCTCTTCTTCTTCGAGATGGCAACGGCTTTCGAGGGGGAACTGCTGGGAGTCAACGCCTTCGACCAGCCCGGCGTGGAGGGATATAAGAACTATATGTATTATAAGCTCGGCAAACCCGGCCTTTCCGAGAAGGTCGCCGACGAAATAAAGAACAATCCTCTCCTCAAAAACCCCAAATTCATCCTATAAGGAATTATGGTGATTATTCTTTAGGGATGATAATTTTGGTCCCGGCTTTCAATTTGTTCGGGTCCTTGATTTTTTCCTTGTTGACCTCATAGAGATATTTCCACTTCGCGGGATTCCCGAGTTCCTTCTTCGCGATGGAAGAAAGAGTATCGCCTTTCTGCACTACATACTCTCTTTTGGAGACCTTTATCTTGCTCTCGACATTCTTCTCTTCCTCGATGACATATTTTCCCTCTTCAACCTTCGTGGCCTGTTCGAGCTGCGCCTCGCCCGGGGCCGGGATCATTACCTCCTCGACCTCGGCTATCATGAACTGGGCGTTGCGGTCCTTCTGCATCCCGACCAGGTCTGTGACCGGCGCGATGGCGTCGAGCTTTCCGCGGCTTACTATCTTGATACGGCTATTCGGTATACCGTTCTTGAGCATGAAATCTTTCACCGCGTCGGCGCGCTGCCTTCCGAGTTTTTCATTGTATTTTTCCGTTCCGCGGATGTCGCAGTTACCTGTTATAAGGATGCTGCAGTCGGGATTATGCTTTAAAGTCCAGACGGCCTCATCGAGGATCTTCTTGACGTCAACGCGCAAATAGGATTTGTTATAATCAAAGTAGATCTTGACGTTCTTTTTTATGTTCTTGATGAGCAGCGACGGCCTCAATTCCTGCGGCTTGGGGGGAGGCAATTCTTCCGATTTATAATCGAATATTATCTTATACATGTATATGTAACCCCTGTTCCCCCACAGCGCGGTCGTGCCGGGCGCAGCAGTGCCGGGCTCCTTCGGCCACCACCAGTATCCGCCCATATCCGCGTCCTTTATGGGAGCCGGTTGAGCGTCGGTAGGCCACCATTGGAATTGTTTCTGTAATTCCTGCATTTCGGTTTCGCGGTTGGCCTTTTTCTCCTCTTTGCTCATGAAAAGGCTTGTGGCAAACAGGTTCGGCGCGGTCAAAATGATCAGGCCGATTAATGCGTATCTCACGATCGTCCTTTTCGACATTCTAGGTCCCTCCTTTAAAGGGTTTTAGGTAAAATTTTTATGCCGCGGAATAAGACCAGGTGATCCTGCAATTGGATGAGAGGCTTCTTCGGAAGCCAGAATTTCCTATATACGAACTCGGTGATCTCCTCTCTCTGCGCAACGCTGTAGTTATGGACGTTGGGATAGAGCATTATCATCCAGATCACCGCCATGAATTCCCCGAAATCATCGACGAAGAAATTTACGCGGCTCCTTTTCATCAGGACCTTCGCCTTCCGGAATACGGGGTCCTTATCGAGCTCCCTCCTGAAATGCCGGAGATCCTGGTCGTTATGGCAGCCGAAGAATTTTCCGGCGAAATGGCCGTAGAGCCAGCTGGTCGTGGATTCACCGCCGCTCTTCGACGCCATCATTATAGCATGGATGGCCCCCCGCGGAGCAAGTATTCCGCGGTAAAGGTTATCGAAGAGCCGGTCCCATCCGGGCTCCTGGCAATAATAGAGCGAATGGTGAAGCATGATGAGGTCCATCCTTCTTCCGCCAAGGCGGCCATTCAAAAAACGGCCGGCGCCGCCGGGGCCTGAAAAGATCCTGTTGTAATCGCCGACGATGGTCTTGACGTGGTCAAGCGACTGCCTCTTGATGCGCTCGTCAACCAGGCCGAGCGATTTCTTTTCTATGTCCAAAAGATAGAGGCCTCCGCGGAAGACGGCCTCGAGTATCCTGAACTGGGGCTCGTTGCTGGAGCCGACCGAAAGGGCGGTAAGAGGTTTATCCGGCGGGAACTCCTTGCAGAGGGCCCTGATCACCGCGGCAAGTTTCTCGCCGCTGTCGACCTTATCCTTGCTGTATTTGGCCCAGATCTTGTCCTCTTCGAACATCTTCGAATCGGAGATCCTGACCCCTTTTTCTATCAACCTCATTCCCGCGGGACCGATACCCATCTTCTTACTGCGTCTCTCCGCTTCCTATCAGGCTCTCGTAAAACTCCCTGTAATCCTCTTTTTTGTCGCTTCCGCGCAGGGCCATCGCGGCGCGCGGATGTTCGTCAAGCATGCCGGTTATCGCGTACGGTATTATATAACCCCATTCCATTTTTTCCCTCAGGGGGATAAATTCCTTCGATATCAGGTCGAGCACCGGACGTATATCGAACTTGGGGTTCTTGAGGAACCCGAGTATAAGCTCGAGCGGGCAGTTGCCCGCGGCCCTTCCCAGGCCGTAAACAGTCCCGTCGACGTAATTCGCGTTGTGGATTATCGCCTCTATCGTGTTGCCGAAGGCGAGCTGCTGGTTGTTGTGGGCGTGTATCCCGATCTCCTTGTCCTTTATTATGCCCTTTGCCTTCTTTACCAGCAGTTCGGTCGTCTCCTGGTACAGCGCTCCGTTGCTGTCCACGATATAGATGACGCCGGCCTTGCACTCTTCGTTAAGCTGGTGGAAAGCCTCGGTTAGCTCGTTGTCAGGCGCCCTGGAAATGGCCATTATATTGACCGTCGTCTCATAACCCTTGTCCGCGAACCGGTTGGCGAGGAATATCGCCTTGTCTATGTCTTTGACATAACACGCGACCCGGACCATCGACACCGGGCTCTCCTTCCGCGGTTTTACGTCTTCTACGTCCACGCGGTCGACATCGACCATGACCGAGATCTTCGTCTTCGATTCGATGCCGTCTATGACCCTCTTTATCTGTTCATCGTCGCAGAATTTCCACTGGCCGTATTCCTTCTCCGAGAAGAGTTTCTTCGAGTTCTTATATCCTATCTCCATATAATCTATCCTGGCTTCCGAGAGCGCCTTATAGACCGCCCGGACGAACTTGAAGTCGAAGTCGTGTTTATTTATGAGCCCGCCGTCCCTTATCGTGCAGTCCAGCACCTTTATCTTTTCTCTGAACACTTTATTGGTCTCCTCCTCTTAAGGTCATGCTCAAGCATCCTTACCTTCCCTGCTCAATACCCTGAGGAAGGCATCGACTAATAGCGGGTTGAACTGCGTCCCGCTGTGCTTTTTTAATTCTTCTATGGCAACCTCTTTAGTCAGCGGTCCCCTGTAGGCGCGGGTAGTGGTCATGGCGTCATAAGCGTCGGCGACCGAGACGATCTGGGCTAACATATCTATCTCATCGCCTTTAAGGCCGTCAGGATAACCCGAACCGTCGTACCGTTCGTGATGCGACCTGACGATGGAGAGCATACGCTTATCCAGGAAGACAGGTCCCAATATCTCCTCTCCCGTAACCGGATGTTGCTTGACCGTCCTCCATTCTTCATCGGTCAGTTTTTCCACCTTGTTCAATACCCTCTCGTCGATGCCTAATTTTCCTATATCATGGAGCTCGGCCACTTCTTTCAGCATGTCGGCGTCTTTTACGGAAAGTCCCGTCTCGAGGGCGAGCGCGCGCGAATACTCGGAGACCCTGTCAGAGTGGCCGCTCGTGTAACTGTCTTTCGCTTCAAGCCCGCGCACTAACGATTGGACGATGCGGTAGAAATAATCCCGTAAGGCCTCTTTTGACGCGACGAGGCTCTCTGCCATTTTATTAAAGGACTCGCCCAACCTGCCGATCTCATCTCTTCCTTTTATGTGGACCCTGTATTGGAGGTCTCCCGTCGCGAAGTGCCTGGTAGCTTCCTCGAGTTCCTTGACCGGATCGGTCGCCCTCTTTGAGACCAGGAGCCCTAAGGCTACGGAGATCAGCATGCCCGCGCCCAATACCAAAATAGCGCGCCGTAAGAGTTCCCTCTGTGTCCCGTAAACATTTTGCGCGCTGATATCTATCCCGAGTATGGCTACCGCCTTGCCGTCCTTGCCGCGGATGGGAGCGTAGCCCGAGAGGGTGGCCCCCCATTCGTCGATCATGAGTTTACTATCGGCGGAAGGGCCCGATAGCGCTTTTAACATCTCAGGGAACCTCGAGGCGTCATACTTATCCCCCGGGTACGAGGTGGCCCCCGACTCCCCCTTGGTCTGGACCCTGGGTTCGGGATCGACTATAAACTGCCATACGCCCTTGTCGGTCCGGTCCATGGTGTATATGAAAAGTATCTGGGGGTTCGCTTTTTTTATCTGTGATAATTTTTCGGCGATGGTATTGTATTGCGAGCTTTTTACGCCGGCGCGGTCAAGCGGGACCTGCATAAGGAGATCGGGATCCACGGTAAAGGCCGCCGTCTGCGCGACCATCTTGAGGTGTTCCCTGAACTGCTCGAATTGCGCTCTATAGCTGAATTGGTATAAGAGCAGGCTGCTGATCGCGGCCACCAAAAACAGTGAAAGGACGAGGGCCACCGTGATCTTCGAACGAAAACTCCCGAAAAAGAATTGGTTATTGTTCATATGGGCCTGCCGTTGCCTCCATCGGTATAGTAGATATTATACGTATATACCGCCGTAAATCAAGATGGCACTTGTGATAACAATATTCATCGGATCGATCGGGAAACCTTTTTCCCCGCAGAAAGCCGCAAGGCATAACCGATGACTTTGATGTAGCTCCAGCCTACCGCGAAGAGGCGGAACTTTGACTTTCCCATCCCGGCCCCCCTCTGTATCCATGATACCGGGACTTCCGCGATATTATATCCCGCAACGATGGGGAATATGCCTGTCTCCGCATTTATGGCGAAATCACCGCTCCTCCACGGCAGGCCGCGTATTATCTCCGCCTTATAAAGTTTAAAATTATTGGTGAGGTCTTTCTGCCTTATATTGAAAAGCGCCCTGACGATAAAATGGAACGAGCGGTTCATTATCTTCTTCATGGGCGGATAATTGACCAGCTTCCCGCCTTCCATATACCGCGAGCCTATCGCCCCGTCGAACCCTTTCCGCTCCGCTGCCGCGATAAGCGACCGCACCTCCTTGATATTCTCTATAAAATCCGAATCCATCGTAAGGACATAATCGGCCTTGGGGCTGACGTTCCTGAAACCGGTCTTTAACGCGAGCCCGGCCCCGCTCGGCCGGCCTTTTTCTATCAGCCTGACTTTGCTGTCGCGGCCCATCCAGGCCCGGACGATATCTGACGTCCTGTCCGTGCTGGAGTCGCTGACCACAAGGACCTCGAGAAGCTCGTCCGGATAATTACCCAGCAGGCCTTCAAGCATCCCGCCGATATTCTCTTCTTCGTTATGGGCGATCAAGACAGCCGAGAGGTTGCCTTTCATCGCGGACCGGCCTTTTTAAGCAGCGGGGTCCCGATAATGGCCTTCACCATCGCCGCCCACAAGAACAGGGTGGCCCACGAAATAAGGGAAATACTTTTGAAAACAGGCACGAACACCAGGCAGGTGGAAATAAATAAGGCCGAAGCGGCCGCAAGCAGGAATTTTTTCCCGGCCGGCGGGGTTTCCGCGCGCGCGGCATAGTTAAGGACGGCGAAATAAATGACAAACGTCCAACCCCAGGTGTAATAAATGCAATACTGGGGAAGCAAGAGCGCGAGCATTAAAAAGACCGGATAGAGCAGCCCCTGCGAGGATTCTTCCCTGTTCTTCCAGGCCGCGATGCATGACAACAGGACGATCACCGCCGAAAGGCCCCTGATAAGCAGATGGATCAATTCCGGAGAAACGAGATAACGGAAATTATTGGTCCCGCCCGGCGCCAATAGCCTTCCGACGGCCCCGGGAAGCGATTGGTTGCTTACCCTCAGGTCGAGGTAGTTCACGTAAGAGGCCGCGGCAGAGAACGGCTTGATGGCGCGGTCGAACCATTCTCCCAGCAGGTAATTATTGAACCCTATGCCGAATACCGCGGAAGGGACCAGGAAAAAAATGACAAAAAAGCCCGCGATGAAGCTAAGGATGAACCTCCCCCTGCTTTTTAATACAAAATAAAGGATAAAGACCAGCAAAGGGCTGTATACGGTCAGGGCGAGGCAGAAGTATACGGCCGAAAAGAACATCCTTCTTTCCTTGAACAATAAAAGGGCCGTCAGAAGGAAAAATAGGGCGACGAGCTTGTTCTGGCTGTTGGACAATTCATATAACAGGAAAGGCAAAGCCAAGAGGAGGCTTATCTTCAGGTTCAGCAAACCCTCCTCTTTAGTGCGCGACCGGATGAGCCGGAGCAATATCAACCCGCTGAGCGCTACCGCGGCGAGCTCGGCCAGGTACCATGCGAATATGGAGGGCAACATGCCTTTGAAAGTCAAGGGTTCCGCGGCCGAGAATTCGGCCATTTCGCTTCCCAGCATAAAGGGATATTGGAGTATCGTCATCCCCGGCGCGTAACGGAAGAGCGGACGGTTTACGTCGGAAATATTATCATACGGCGACTTGCCGTGCAATACCTGGTTGACTCCATACAACCCCACCTTCAGGTCCCTGCCGCCCCTCATGGAAAGCGAGATGCCTGTGACTATGACTGCTATAGAGACGGCCGACCAGAAAAAAATATTAAAGACCCTGTATCTTTTCATTTATTTCCGGACAATTCTTTCTGTTGTTTGAATATGTCCCCGATCAGGCCGCGGGCATCGTAGGAGATCTTCCAGCCGGGATAATGGGACTTGAATTTTGAGAGCCCGGATATCCACCATATGTGGTCCCCTATCCTGTTCCGGTCGACGTAATCGTAAGGCATCTTCCTGCCGGAGACCTCCTCGCAAAGCCCTATCGCCTCAAGGACAGAAACGCTGGTGCTCCTGCCCCCGCCCATATTATAGACCTCTCCGGAGCGGGGTTTTAGATAGAATTGGTGGAAGGCCTCGACGAGGTCGCGGGAATGGATGTTATCGCGCACCTGTTTTCCCTTATAGCCGATGATAGTATACTTCTTCCCGGAGACGCAGCATTTCACCAGGTAGGACAGGAAACCGTGAAGCTCGGCCCCGGAATGATACGGTCCTGTTATGCAGCCGCACCTGAATGCCGCGGTCTTGAGGCCGAAATACCTGCCGTATTCCTGGACGAGTATATCGGCGGCGGCCTTTGAGGCGCCGAAGAGGCTGTGGAGGCAGTTATCTATGCTGAAGGATTCGTCTATACCGCCGAAAAATTTGTGGTCCTCGGGCAGCTCGAACCTCTTCCCGAGCTCCACCAGGGGAAGCCTGTTGGGATTGTCACCGTAGACCTTGTTCGTCGAAAGGAAGATGAAGACCGCCTTTGGGGCGCGCAGCCTGAAATTTTCCAGGAGAGCCTGCGTCCCCCCGGCGTTTATATCGAAATCCGTGGAAGGTTCCCTGGCCGCCCAGTCATGCGAGGGCTGGGCCGCTGCGTGGATTATAAGGTCGAAATCGTATTTTGCGAAAAGGCCTTCGACAGCGGCCTTATCCCGTATATCGAAGTCATGATGGACATAATCCGGGGCGGTCTTGAGGAGAAGGTCTTTGTTCCATTCCACCGAACCCGCGTCGCCGAAGAATTTCTTCCTCATGTTGTTGTCGACGCCGATGACGCCGAAACCCTTGTGAGAAAAAAATCTGACACACTCAGAACCTACGAGACCGGCAGAACCGGTCACAAGGACTAATTTCTTCATGTGTCATATTATAGCAGAATTTACGAAATACGCTATTCTGTTATTATGATCGCCGTCACGGGGCATTCATCCGCTGCCTGCTTGCAGGCGGCCTCGACGGCTTTAGGGACGGCGGCGACATAAACCACCGCCTTCTCTCCCTCCATTTTATAGACATCCGGACAGGTCTGCACGCACAATGTGCAGCCTATGCAGATATCCGGGTCGATTTTCACCTTCATCCGATCTTCCCCTTCTTCTTTAAGCATTCTATTATCTTATCCGATAGCGGCTTCCACCGCGTTGATCACATCCAGGGGCTTAAACGGCTTCTTGAGGCATTTCTTGATACCGAATATGCTCAGGAGGAACGCGTATTCCTCCTTAAAGAACGACGACATCGCGATTATCGGGGTCTTTTCCAATTCCGGGAGCCGCCTTATCTCCTCGGCCAGCTGGAACCCGCTCCTCCCTGGCATCTTAAGATCGAGTATTATGAGATCCGGTTTTGTGCGGGACGCTATTTCCACCGCGGCGACGGAATCGTTGACGGGGATTATCTCATAGCCGCTCATAGACATCGTCTCGTTCAGCTCCTCGAGAAATTCCGTGTCGTCATCGACTATCATCACTTTTTTACCGGCCATCTCTTTATGCCTCGTTTGATACATAGATATTATCTTATCGCGGTAAAAGTGTAAACAGGCTGTTTCCCCTTTTTATTGATATTTTTCTACTGAGGGCTTACGGGTCAAAACGCGGTTACCGCTTCCGTTTAGCGGTTTTGGCCCGCTTGCCGGGGCTTTTGCCCGGCCTTACCTTCTTCCTGTATTCCGTCGGGGTGTATCCCGCTAACTTCTTGAACTGCCTTATGAACGACTCCGTGTTTTCGTAACCCATCCTCTCGGAGATCTGGTTTACATTGTAGTCGCCCTTTTTCAGGAGCTCTTTGGCCTTGCCTATCTTCAACTCCAATTTATAGTCGCTGAAACCTTTCTTTATGTTCTCTTTGAATATCCTGCTAAGGTATTTCGGGCTAAGGCAGACCGCGCCAGCGGCCTCGTTCAAGGTTATCTTCTTGTACCAGTTCCTTTCCATGAACCGTTTGACCTTCTCTATCTTCCCCTTTAAACCTTGTTCGTTCACTCCGCCTTCGCCGCGCCTGGCCTCCAGCAGGCCTTCTACCGTCTCTTTGAGCCTTGCGATGCCTACCGGCTTTTCCATATAATCGTCCGCGCGGGCCTTCAGGGCTTCGATCGCCATCTTTTGAACTATGCCCGGTCAGGATAATGATCTTTAGGTGCGGGTCCGTTTTTTTGATCTCAGCCAGGACGTCGAGGCCGTTCACTCCCGGCATCTTGACATCCAGGATCACCAGGCCGATCTCGTTCGCCCTGCCCAATAATTTCAGGGCCGCTTCCCCGTCAGGGACCTCGACCACATCGTATCCTTCCAGGAAGTCCCTGAGCTCGCTCCTCAGCCCTTCATCGTCATCCACTATCAAGATCTTATCAACCATGGGCTTCCTCTCTTTCCTTTTTTTACGCGTATTCTTTTAAGATGCCTGTTATGTCGATATCATCTATCTTCTCTTCGACCAAAGGCGGACGCTTATTTAATCCGCTCTTTTCCTCGTAGCTCGCCTTCTCGGCCTTATAAATTATCCCTATGGGGATCCTGTCGCCCCATTCCGAAGCCTTTTGGAGCGCGGCAACATAATTTCCGGGATCATATGCGGGATCGTCGTTTGCTTTGTATATCCTCTTTGAATACCATTCGTAAGTGTTCTTCTTGTTGAACGAAACGCACGGCTGCAGGACCTCGACGAGAGAGAACCCCTTGTGTTCTATCCCTTCGAGAATCAGCCACGAGAGATGCTCCATATCTGCGGAATAACCCCGCGCCACAAAACCCGCGCCGAGGACTATCGCCATCTCCAGCGCGCGGATAGGCTCTGAGATGACGCCTTGCGTCTGGACTTTCGTTACATACCCCTCATCGGTCGAGGGCGAGGCCTGGCCTTTCGTCAGCGCGTAGATCTGGTTATTATGGACTATCACGGTAATATCCGTATTGCGCCTGATGTTGTGTATGAAATGGTTGCCGCCTTCACCGTAACAGTCGCCGTCGCCTGTGGTGACGAGGACGGTCAATTCGCGGTTGGCGATCTTGACCGCGGACGCGTATGAGAGAGACCTGCCGTGGAGCCCGTTTATGCAGTTGCATTTTATATAGTGGGGCAATTTCGCGGCCTGGCCTATCCCCGAGGCGATGACTATATCCTTGGGCTTCCGCCCCAGTTTTACGAGCGCCGCTTTCAATGCGTTGAGGATGCCGAAGTCCCCGCACCCAGGGCACCATGCTATCGGATCGTTGCTTATGAAATCTTTAACGTCTGCCATTGTTCACCGCCTCGGAGGCCTTTTCTTTCAGGAAGTCCGCGTTAAAAGGCCTGCCGTCATATTTTAATATGGAACCGTCGACTTCGATGCCGGTCGAGCGCCGGATGAGTTTCGCCAGTTGGGCCCCGGCATTGTTTTCAACGGTAACGGCCTTTTTTGCCCGCTTCAATAATCCGGCTATATGATCCGAGGGGAACGGCCATACCTGGGATAGGTGTATAAAACCCAGCTTCTTCCCTTGCGTCGCTTCGCAGGCCTCCTTCATAACCCCGTAGGTCGAACCAAAACCTACCAAAACCATGTCGGCGCCGCTCAGGTTATAAGCCGTCGGCTCCTCGACCTCGCGCGAGAGAAGCGCCATCTTCTTATAGAACCGCTTATCGACCATCGACATCCTGATCTTCCCGTCTTCGGTGATATGCCCTTCTTCGGTATGCTCGTCGCTATCGGCGTAAATTACATCCTCGATCCACGAGGGCACGGCCATAGGCGATACGCCTGTTTCGGTGAGCTGATAACGCTTATACCCGGTGACCTTCTTCGAATCCTCTTTTGATATTATGTGGCGCTCTACCTTCGCCTTATCCATATCGAACGGGTCAATGTCGCGGGAGGAATCGGCCAGATGCTGGTCTGTCATTATCAGGACCGGTATCTGGTACTTTTCCGCGAGATTAAATGCTTTTACCGTAAGGTAGAACGCCTCTTCGACCGTCCCGGGGGCAAATACCGCCCTCGCGAATTCGCCGTGGCCCGCATGTATAAGAAAATCCAGGTCAGCCTGTTCGGTGCGGGTCGGGAATCCTGTCGCCGGGGCCGGCCTCTGAGCATCCACCGCGACGATAGGCGTCTCGAGCATCCCGGCAAGGCTTAACCCCTCGACCATCAGGGCGAATCCGCCGCCGGATGTGGCGCACATCGACCGAACGCCCGCAAAAGACGCCCCTATTATCATATTTATCGCGGCGATCTCATCCTCGGCCTGTTCGACGATGATATTGAAATCCTTCGCGTAGCGGCTCAGGTTCTCCATTATGCTCGTCGAGGGCGACATCGGATACGCGGAATAAAATTTGCATCCTCCCCTGATCGCGCCCAGGGTTATCGCCTCATTGCCGTTCATCAAAAGGTTTCCGGCCGCCGCGCCTTCCTTGACGGCGAAGGCGTCGGATCGGAAATATTTCGCCGAGAAATCATATCCCAGTTTCGCCGCGGCTATATTTATCTTTATGACATCCGCGGGCTTATCCGCGAATATCTCCTTTAACGCCTCCTCCACGAGACGGAAGCTGATCTTTGTGATCCCGGCCGCCACGCCGCACGCCGCGGAATTCGCGAAGAGCTCGCTTCCTCCTGCTTTTTTGGCCATATCATAAAAAGGCGCGTCGAAAAAACCCGGGCCTGTTTCCTCGGTGCCGAATTTCTGCCTGTCGGTTATCATAATGCCTTTTTCCGCCATATCCGGCTTATGTATGCTTATGCTTCCCTTATCCAGGCAGACGGTGATATCGCTTTTCCCTTTTAGCGTAAAGACGGGCCTCTCCGAGACCCGCAACTGCGAAAAATTATTCCCGCCGCGGATGCGCGACATAAAGTCCTGGTTCATGAATATATGCAGCCCGGCTTTTTTGAAGACTTTCGCCAGCGCCGTGCTTATAGCCTGCATCCCCTGGCCCGCTTCTCCGGAGATCTTTATCGTCAATTCATCCCGCAATGGACCTTCTC
Source organism: Candidatus Omnitrophota bacterium (assembly GCA_041653595.1). NCBI lineage: Bacteria > Pseudomonadati > Candidatus Omnitrophota > Candidatus Omnitrophota bacterium. The sequence continues at coordinate 76,915 of JBAZFB010000006.1, forward strand.
CTTAGTCAGAATTTTGCGGCCGTTATCCTGGCGGCCTGCTGCGCTTCGTTTATCTTCTGTTTCTGCAGCTCGGGCCCCATATCCATAGGCTGGGCGACGACAAACGTGATATCCGTGATGCCGCATAACCCGAATATTCTACGGAGATAGGGCTCCTGGAAATCGGCGGCGCGCATCTCCTTGGAGCTGTAATCGCCTCCCCTGCTGGCGACAACAACCATCTTTTTGTTCTTCACCAGCCCCTCGGCGCCGGTCGCCGTATAACGGAAGAGGTACTTCGGCTGGACTATGACATCGATATAATGCTTGAGCGTGTACGGGACGCTGAAATTCCACATCGGCGTGCTTATCAGGTAGCCGTCCGCCGACATAAACCTCTCGATATGCCTGACTATCTCTTCCCAGGCCTCCTTCAGGTCGCCGGTGAGGTCCTTGCCCGACAAAAGGACATATTTACCGTCTACCCTCTTTAATGTAAGCGAGGGAAGGTCCTCCTTCGAAAGGTCCAGTTCCTCCACCGTCCAGTCGGGATGGCCTGTCTTGAAGGCCTCAAGGAAGGCGCCGGATACCGCCAATGTCCTGGATTCTTCCCCTCTCGGCGTGGCTATTATGTGCAGTAATTTTTTCATTTTGCTCCTTTCCGGTATTATTTTTTTATGACCCTGAATGAGCTGTAACTATAATCGCTTTTTTTGCCGCCCAGGAATACCTGCCTCAAACTCCATGTATAGACCCGGCCTTCACTGAATGTAGCAGCCGGGATTTTTGCGGGACTGGTGGAGATATTGTGTTTCATTATAAACCCTGTGACCGTGGTGTCGTAACCGTTATACAACCTTAACTCGTAATGGTCGGTCTCGGCAATATCGGTCGTCTCCCACCGGAAGACAAGGATATCTTTTCCCTCAAGGTTGATGTCGTTTGTCGTCGGATAAAGGAGCGTCGGAGGGACGGACCGGCCGGATCTTAAAAAAAATTTGGGCATTGCATAGGAATACGGCGAAAAGCAAGCGAGGCATAACAGCAGAGCTAAACTCGTAAATAACCTCATGGGCCTCATAAAATAATTATAAGGGATGGCGGAGATATGTAAATTGCCGCATTCCGCTTTTTATTGACTTTTTTCTACCTTACGGGCTGCGGCGGGAGGGAATCCTATTTATCTATCGGCCTCTCTTTCGCTTATCGCCCCTATGCTCAACCTGTTCACGCCCAGTTCGTTCAAGACGTCGAGGACGCTGACCACATCCTTGAACGGCGTCAGCCTGTCCGAATGGACGACGACGCTTATATCCGGGGTCTTCCTGTGCAGGGCGTCTATCTTCGCCCTCAATTCCTTTTTCGTCACCCGGTCCTGGTCGACATAGGTCGAGCCGTCCTTCATTATGCTGACATATACCTGCGCCTTCTTCGGCGCCTCGAGGGGCTGTCCGCTCTTGGCCTCGGGAAGCTTTATATCAAGGCTCGTCTGGGATATCAGCGGGGTCGCTATCATGAATATGACCAGCAGGACGAGGATAACGTCGGTGAAGGGCGTTATATTTATCTCCGCGACCAGCCTTTGCCTTCTGGATTCTCTTTTCATCTGTGTTTGGTGGCGATCAGGTCCATGGTTTCGGAAACGCACAATTCCATATCTACGACGAACTTATCTATCCTCTTGATGAAATAATTATACGCGATGACTGCCGGGACGGCGACGCAGAGGCCGGCCGCGGTGCATATCAGCGCCTCGGCTATGCCGTTAATGACGACGTTTATCCCGCCGGAACCGGCGCTCTGGGCGATATCGTGGAAAGCCCTTATTATGCCCAGGACGGTCCCGAAGAGGCCGATATAAACGGCGGTGCTTGCGATCGTGCCGACCACGCTGGTATATTGCTCCAATTTGGTGGTCTCTATCGTCACTTCCCTCTCCATCGCGTTTGATATCACGGACTCATTGTGGCCGAAGAGCTTCAGTCCGGCATGGACGACGCCGGAGAAAGGCGTCTTGGTGTTTTCGCAGATATCCAGAGCGTTCATGAGGCGGTCCCTCTTCAATTCCGCGCTTATCTCATCCATAAAGTCCCTTCTCTTCACCCTGGACCTGCTTTTGTAATAAAAACACCTCTCTATTATTATCGCGAGCGACAAGATAGAGCAGCCGACAAGGATTAATATGACAAAACCTCCGCCGATGACCCCCTGGAACAATGACATAAAAGTTGCCTCCTTAATATTCCTATTTTATTGGATTTCGAACTCGAATATCTTTAATCCAACAGCATCTCTTTAAACGGCTCCGGGGATATCGAGACCGAGCCGGTGAAAGGGAAATCCAGCTCCATGATAGTGAACAGGATCAACGATATCATCGCCGAAAGTATAATTACCATTATGATCTGGGCTTTTATGCTTTCCGCGCCGAATAAAAATGTAAAGGAGATGGTGCCGAGCGCCCCTCCTATCAGGACAAACCATAGCAAGGATTGGATCCCGGACCTCGAATCCATCAGCCGTTGCCTCCTTAATTCCCGGAACGAATTCAATTTCCTGACCGATTCATCGAAAAACGATTGCTCTGTAGAGGTCTTCGGCTGGTAAGAAGTATAAAGCGTCCAGATCTGCCGCATTATCTTTTCCACCCTGGGGCTCATCTCCCCCTTCCGCATCGACTTCCATTCGTCGTCGACCACAGCCTGCCGGTATTCCCGGAGTAGATCGCCCACCTTCTGCCTGAAACCCGGGGAAAAGGCCTCTGCGTCCCTGTAAATGTCGGCCATGTAATTAGCTTCCATCTCCACATTGCAGTTCGATTTGTCATAATTCTGCCAGACGGTTACCACGACAAACGCTATAAGCACGGCATAAACGGCGCCGACCGCGCCGAGGATCGGGTCGGCTACGTCATGATGGGTCCTTAACCTGCTATGCGGCACGAAACGGCGGACTATCAGCAGCCCCACTATTGAAAATAAAGTAAATCCCCCTATTACGAACGGGCCTAAAAGCCAAGCCGGGAACCAGAACATTACTTTTTGTATCGTAGGCACTTCTACCCCTTTTTTAAAAGCTCCGGTAATAATTATACGTCAATAACGCGATATCCGAAATAAGTTTCTTCGCGGGCATCGCGAACCTGTTCTCGTGCTTGACCAGGACGCATATCAGGAAATCGCCGTTATCGGTGAATACGATCCCCACATCGTGGCAGATATGCCTTTCCAGGCCCGTCTTATGGGCGATCGACGTACCGTCCCTGGGAAGCTTCCTGGGGATCCTGTCGTTTATCTTCTGCTGTCCCAGTAACTCGAGGCATTTGCCGGATATCTCATCGCTTAAGAATTCCTTACGATACAATTCCTCCAGGAGGCCGGCCATATCCGCCGCGGTCGTATAGTTCTCCTCACCCGCCCTCCTCTCCTTGAAATCCATCATCTTGCGCGCCAAATTGGTGTCCCTTAAGCCCATCTTCCTGAAATACGAGTTCAAGGTGTCGAACCCCATGAAATCGATAATGACGTTCGCGGCGGCGTTATCGCTCTGCGTTATCATAGGATGGAACAACTCCTCTACGGTAAAGACCGAGCCGACCGGCTTGTTGCCCAACACCTTAGAACCGCTTACCCTATCGGCGTAGCTGAGCCTCACAGGGTCGTTTAAATGTATCTTCCCGTCCTGCGCGGCGTAAAAACAGGAGAGCATGATGGGTATCTTGACCAGGCTCGCGGAGGGTATGGGGGTATTTTTGTTGAGGTCGATCTCACGGCCTGTATCCAGGTCCTTTATCACAAGGCCGACCGTGCCTTTGAAATGCGCGACTTTATTCTTCAGGTCCCTCTTTAGCCCCGCCCATGCCTTCTCCCTGGCCCTTGAGGATACACTCTCCGGGGAACCGGCATAATTCCTGTACGCGATAAATAGACCTGCGCCCAGGAAGATAAAAGCGGCGGCTATCAATACCGTCTTCGTCTTCATGTTTGATATTATAGAGGATAATGCCTTGTTATGACAAGGACTTTGATGGCCCGGTGTCAAAAGGTGAGGTATTGGCCGGCCTTGACGAGGAGTTTGCTGCGCCTTCCCAGGTTTTCGATAGAACTGATCCTCGCCCCGCTCTCCCGCAATGAAAGTATCTTCTCGACCATCACGTGTCCCAGTCCGGGAACGCGCAGCAGCCGGTCCTTGTCATCTTTATTTACATATACGGGAAAAAATTCGGGATGAGACTTCGCCCACATCTCTTTCGGGTCCGTCCCCAGGGAGAGGTTGCCGTCCCGGTCGAGAGGGATCTCGTCCGCCCTGAAGCCGTACTTGCGGATGAGCCAATCCGTCTGGTAAAGGCGGTGCTCCCTCGCCAAAAGGTCGCTATTGGTGAGGTCCGAACGTTCGCCGGGGAGTTCCGGCGAACCCGCGCCGCGCTGGTAAGCGCTGAAATAGACGCGGCTGAGGCCCAACTCCCTGTACAGTTTCCAGGAATAGCCGATGATCTCCTTGTCGGTCTCCCCGGAAGCTCCGACGACAAATTGGGTGGTCTGCTTGATCCCCGCATAAGGAGAACCTTTCGCTGTGAGGCGGCTTATCAATTCTATCGGCCGTATGATGTCGCGGATATAATCCTTGGTCGTGCTGAGATGCCTGAAGTTGCTTTCGCCGGCCGTCTCTATATTCAAAGATACGGCCGTAGCCAGCGAAAGGCTCTCCCTGATAGCCGCTTCGGAGGCGCCCGGTATTATCTTTAAATGGATATAACCCCTGAACCGCATCCTGCGCAGGTTAAGCGCGGAGCGGTTGATCCGTTCCATGGTAGCGTCCGGACTGCCTGTTACCGCGCTGCTCAGGAACAGCCCGCTGACCCTCCGGGCATTATAATAAGACATGAAAGACGCGGCCAGTTCACCGGGGCTAAGGGAGCAGCGCTCCGTATCGGAACCGGCCCTTAGGGGGCAATATTTGCAGTTATTGACGCACTCGTTCGAAAGCAGGGTCTTGAAAAGGTATGTCGTGCCGCCGTTAGGGAGCACTACCGGGTATATCCATTTGCCTTCTTTAGAGCGGCGGCGGTGCTCGTCATCGTTTGTGCCGCAGGCGCAGGCGAGGTCGTACCGGGAATCGTTCGATAATACCGAAAGCCGTTCGCCCGTATCGGGGCTTTTCTTGATAGATACCATTATTTTTTCCGCTTCGAAAAAAACTTATATAATTTTTCCACCAGGTTCCGGCTGAAGACCCTGACGACCGGGTTCAGGAACCTGTTGCGGTGCTTTACGTAATTATACGACGGGACAAGCCTGAAACCCAGCCTCCTCTTAGATTCATACCCGGTTGTCCCGAATTCATACAACCTTATATTATTGTTAATACACCAATCCAGCTGGTCGCGGAACCTTATAAAATAAAGATGGAAGTGGAAGGCGATCGAATAATCGAACCCGAGAAAATAATCGATGAAACGGCCTCCTGATGCCAGGCAGTAGCTGAACGCGACCATTTTCTTATCCATCCGCCATAAGAAAAACTTGGTCTCTTCCGGCATATTCCCAGATATGTTCCTGAAAAAATCCACCGGCACTTTTTCTAGCCCCACCTCTTTCCTGCCGAACGTCTGGAGGTAGAGGGCGTACGCCTCTTTCAGTTCGTCCTCTTCCAGCCTGCCCTTCACTTCCAGGTCGAACTTGACCTCCTCGTCGATCTTCTTGAACTTTCTCCTTAACCCGCTCCTGGACGCGTAGCTCAGCGTCCCGAGGTAGCCGTTAAAATCCCGGAAACGGATATCCATCTCCGTGAAAGGCAGGGACGCGGTCCTGAAAAAACCGTCATCAAGGCATTTATCAAGGATATCCTTGTACCTGAAGCTGAAATCCTTAAATACGACGACCTTCGCCTTTTTTTCCTTCGCTATCTGCTCCATGCCTTCGCATATGGCCTTGACCACCATCCCGGGATCCGCGGCGGCGGCGATCCCTATCCTGCCCTGGCCGTTAGGCAGGCCGCAGATCAGGATCCTGGGGTTAAAAATAAAAGGGAAGATACTCTTGATGCACCTGGCGAACCCTTTGAGCTTTCCGGTAACGCCGAAATCCAGGCCGAAATTCATGACGAAGCAGCTGGTCGCCCCGACCGGGATATCCTTGTCATAAACCAGGATGTAAAAGAACGAGAATTGCGACATCTTTGATTCGTCGAGGGTCTTTAGGAAAAAATAGTTCTCTCCTGCCTCCGGCATAAGTTTATTCCAGTCCCCGACGGGGATCTCTTCGATCTTCCTTGCGATCTTAATATTAAATCCGGATCCCGCCGTCATGTCGTATAGCCCTACTTCTTCCCGGCTAAGATACTCTTGACCCGCGTGATGAATTTGTCTTTAGGCGTGGATTTGGATATGTAATCCAGCCCGCCTATCTTCCCGCCGCTTGCCGCGACCTCCTCTTCCCTGACGAGAGCCGTCAGGAAGACGACAGGGATATCTTTCGTCTTATCGTTCTGTGAAAGGGCCTCATGCACCCGCGTCCCGTCGACCGTCGGCATCATGATATCGAGCAGGACAAGGGCCGGGGCTTGCGATACGGCCATGTCGAAACCTTTCTTCGCGTCGCTGGAGGTCAGGACCTCGAACCCCTCCTTCGATAATATCTCCGAATAAAGTTTAAGCACCATCACATCATCGTCTATCATAAGGACCTTCGCCATCTTTTGCCTCCTCTTCTTAACAGATATTAAGCGGCAGGGTGAAATAAAAACGCGTGCCTTTGCCCTTGCCTTCGCTCTCAAACCACATCTTGCCTCCGTGCAGCTCCACGAATTTCTTGCTTAACGGCATGCCGAGCCCGGTACCCGCGTATTTACGCGAATATTCGCTGTCGACCTGCTCGAATTCCGAAAATATCTTATGGTTGTCCTTGGCTTCTATGCCTATGCCGGTATCCCAGACGCAGACCAGGATCTCTTTTTTGTCGGTTTTTTTGGCGTCAATGCCGATCTTGCCGCCGTCCGGGGTGAATTTCATCGCGTTTGAGAGCAGGTTGAAGATGACCTGCTTGACTTTCCTCTCGTCCGCTTTTATTACCCCTACCCCTTCACCGACGTCCGCGGAGAGGGTTATGCCGTGTTTAGCGGCCTTCTCCGATATAAAAACAAAGCTTTTCTTCAAAAGTTCCTTCAGGTCGAACTCTCCCGGCTCAAGCTCCATTTTTCCCGCTTCGACTTTCGAGAGGTCGAGTATATCGTTTATCAGCGAGAGCAGGTGCTTGCCGCTCTCCCAGATGTAATCAAGGTATTCTTTCTGCTTATCGGTCAACGGGCCGAAGCTCTCGTCTTTCATCAATTCTGAAAAACCTATTATCGCGTTAAGCGGCGTCCTTAATTCATGCGACATATTCGCCAAAAACGAACTCTTCGCCTTATTGGCGCTCTCCGCCGCCTCTTTCGCCTTGACTATCTCTTCCTCGGCCTCCTTAAGCCTGGTTATGTCGTTGCCGATGCATAGTATCTCCCTGACTCGGCCGTCTTCGTCGAGGATCGACTTATTGGTCCAGGCGATCCACACGCGCGTGCCGTTGCGCATCACGTTCTCATTCTCATTGCTTACATAGCTCGACGGGTGTAGCGCCATGTCGTCGATCATCGCCTTAAGGTCGCGGCCCGAGGAATCGGCCGGTGCCACTATCGTGCCGACGACGTTCTTTCCCAGTATCTCCTCCTGCCTGTACCCGAAAAAATTCTGGGCGAACCTGTTGAAATAAGTGACATCGCCCTTCATATCCATGCGCAGGATGATGCTGTTGGCGTTCTCCACGAGTTCGCGGTACTGGATATCGAGTTCGTCCCGGCTCATGAGGATAAGTAGTCCTTTATCTTTTTTACCAGCCCTTTCGTGTCGATCGGCTTCGGGATGAAATCGTCGAACCCCGCGGCCCTTATCCTCTCCTCGTCCTCTTTCATCACCGACGCGGAGAGCGCGAGGACCCTTATGCGGTCGAGGCGGCGGTCCTCCCTTATCTTTTTATGTACCTCGAACCCGTTCATCTTAGGCATATTGATATCGAGGAGGATGATATCCGGGATGGCATTCTTTAAGGTCTCGAGCGCGGCTGCGCCGTCACAGCAGCTTAACGTATTAAAACCGTTGATCTCGAGAAGATCAACGGTAAGTCTCATGTTCAGCGGTTCGTCTTCTACTATAAGCACCGTCTTCTTATCGTCGGTCATATTTCACGCTGATTGCCCTCGGCTATAGTATATATTCCTTACTTACCCAAAACAAGGTCAAATATCAAAAACTAAAATTACCCGATTTCACCGGTGTGGCCTGCTTCTCAGCTTCCGGTTTGGCCTGTTTCTCAGTTGCCTGATTGGCGCGGCGCACTGCTTCCTGGCGCGCTTTCTCCTGCTTTTCGGCCTCTAGTTTTGCCTTGAGCGCTTTCTCTTTGTTCTCTTTCTCTATGCGAGCCTGATCTTCTTTTTGCTTGCGTTCATTATCTTTGCGCTCTTTATCTATGCGAGCCTGATCTTCTTTGGCCTTGCGCTCCTGCTCTTTCTTCTGGGCCTCAAGTTGTTTCCGGGATTCCTTCTCGGCGGCTTCCTTTTCCTTGCGTGCCTTCGCCTCGCCTTCCAGGCGCGCTTTCTCCTGCTTTTCGGCCTCTAGTTTTGCCTTGAGCGCTTTCTCTTTGTTCTCTTTCTCTATGCGGGCTTTTTCTTCCTTTACCCTTGCCAGCCTTCCCTCTTCCTCCTTCTGGCTGAGGAGCTCTCTCTCCTTAGCTTCCTTTTCGCTTGTCTTTATATATTCCTGCATACCGGTGCTTTTGGTTATATCCACCGCTTTCCGCCATTCCCGCTGGGCCTCCGGCAATTTACCTTGCTTATAGAGGGCATCCCCTTTCTCGAAATGCTCCCTGGCTGCCGCTTCTTTCTCCATGTTCCGTTCTTTGAGTGCCTGCTCCTCCAGTTCTTTATCGACCTTTTTGATATTTTCGTTCGCCTTTTTTATCATCTCTTGGAGGTTGTAGGTATATCCCTTGCCGGCCGGCCGGGCCTCTTCCGCCGGCGAATGCTGGGCTAAAGATAAATTGCCGGCCAGAAACAGGACAGCCAGTACCGGCGCCGCAAAATTGATCTTTTCTTTATACATCGCTCTTCCTCCTTACCAGTTAGCGGGATAAATATTGGCGGTGCCCGCTTCCAATATCTTTTCCCATTCCTCTTTAGCTTCCCGTAATCTGCCGTCTTTATAATAAGCGCTGGCCAGCTTATCCTCCCTCTCCAGCGACTTTTCCAATTCTATGCGGCCTCTCACATAATCCTCAGCTTCCCGCTTCATCTTGTTACCCGTCTCGACGACCTTTGCATAATACTTCTTTGCCAGCTCCAATTCTCCCTCCTGCTGCGCCGTCTCAGCCAAGCTATAATAATGGCGTAATTCCCGGGCTATCTTGCTGTCCGGCCTGGATAATTCGCTGTCGACCAGTTCCTGGACCCAGCGTTTTATCTTTTCTTCTTCTCTCCTCTGCCGCAGCTGTTCTATCTCTTCCGGGGTCCTGTCAAAGAACTTGCCGGTCAGCCTTACAAACGGCCCCTGGGCGGTATAACCAAGATAGGTCAGGTCGTCATTAAAATCGGTAAAATTATAACCCACGCTTGCCTGGACATATTCCCCGATATTCCTGGCAACCTCGACCAGCGCGCCCTGCTTGGCATCCTTCGCCTGTGTTTGGGCGAGCCGCCTGTACTCGGCGCCCACCACCCAGTCCCTGTTTATATTATAATTTAACCTGTCCACTACCAGCCAGGTCTGTGTCCTTGTATATCCGAATCCGCTTACTTTCTCTTCCCCTATCCTTAAGGCGAGTTTCTGGACTATCTGCCAGTGATCGTTCAAGTCGTAGGCGGCCTCACCCGATAAGATATGGGCCTTGTAGCCCTCTATATCATGTATGTCGGTCTGCTGGGCAGGCGAGTCGTTCTGCAGGTAGTTATAACGGGCCAACAGGTTCAACCTGTCAAAATCAACCGGCCTGTAGGCAGTGCCTAAGGTAAATTCCTTGTAGGCAGCGAGCTTCGACGATAAGCTTGTGTTATCGCTGCTTGATATGTTGGCCTTCGCGAAAAGCGTAAGGTCGCGGGTCACTTTATTTTCGAACGCGGCATAGACGAGGTATTGCCTTTTATCCTCATTCGCATTGTCAAAACGCGCCTCCCCCTTAAGGGAGGCTTTGATCTTATCTTTATCGGAATAACTCAACCCGAGCGACGGGGCGTTACGGTTGTAACGGGTGCCGTCAAAATCCTGGACTATGCCCCTCTCGAATTTAGCCGTAACGGCTAACTTGTCGTTCACGTTCCCCGACACGCCGTAGATATTGGTATCGCTCACCTCGACCGCGGATTTCGCCTCCTGTTGTTCCATGCTTAATTCCAGCCCGTTATTGATCGTCTTCTTGGCGCCAAAGACATGGGAGTCCCTCTTGCCCTCAAAGGCGGAGCTGCTCGTCGAATAAGTATTGTAAACCTCGCTGGTTTCGTCCACTTTAGCCGAGGCGGTGGCCGAGGCGGTGTTCTCCCTGTCCCCTGTCTTATAAGCGGCTAATGTGTAGTCGCCGGAGATCTTGAACTTATCGGTTATGTTGCTGAAGGCGCCGACTGAGGTGGCGTTCCCTTTTGTGCCTACCGTCTCTTTGCCTCTTAAGGATACATACTCGTTTACTTTGGTCTCGACGCCGGCGGTAGTCTGGTTATTGGCAACGCCCGTTATGTTCCCCTGCTGTTCCGCGAAAACATTCGTCTTGTCGGTCAGTTTATAATCGGCCCTTGCGGCCAGTATGTCCCCGTTCTCGTTGGTCTCGGACTTGAATTTTTCTATTTTTTCGCCGGTATTCTGGTGGCGATACTCGCCGGTGAGCTTCAGTTTGTCCATCGTATGCGTGATCTGGGCGGTTGTCGTCTCCGTCTTCTTGGCGCCGACCTGGAGCTGCGTCTGGAGATTCCCGTCGGCCAACAGTTCCTGCGTATCGTGCCTGGCGGTTATCCTCGTCTTCGGCGTTATATCGTATGTCACGGCCGCGCCCATCATCTCCTTACCCTGCTGGGAGGCGGTAGAGATCGACGAGAAATCCTTATCTATCCTCTTGTAATAGCCGCTGACGCCCAACTTATCAAAGAGGCGCGATTCGCCCTTCACCCCGTAAGCCCTGCCTATGGCAAGCTCGTCGGTAATGAGCTGGGTAAATGTAAGGCCGCCGTCTGTCGATACGAACCTCCCCAACTCCTGTGACCTGCTCTGGGCGAACTCGCCGGTGACCTGGGTCTTGGCGCCTAAGTGTATGGTCGTGTCTACGCCGGCGAGGCCGTAGTTATTATCCTGCTGGTCCTCCTTTACGTATGTGCCGCCTAACCTGACGTAATCGGTTATAGACTGTTCGGCGCGCACGCCGATGACGCCCTCGTCATATTTGTCGAGGGTCTCAAATTCGTAATCGACGGTCACATAGACGGGGTTTCCGTTCAAGAGGGCGGATGATACTATCGAATTCGATTCGGCTATCCGGGAGACGGGTTCCCAGAACATGACGCGTCCGTTATCGTAGTCTATCTGGTAATCGAATCCCTCGCCCTGGGTCAGGGTCGCGAGGACAAGGCCCGTGACTTTATCCCTGACTTCTATCGCGACCTTCTCCGAACCCTCGGTGATGTTCTTGTTCTTCAGGTAAAATAGCGAACCGCCCGTCCCGACGAATTCATTATGGGCCGCTTGTTGCTTAGCGGTGGCTTTGAAAACGACCAACTTTGTATTCGGCTCGCCGAATTGGGTGGTCGAGACGTCTTCATAATTGACGTTCGCGCCGTAGAGGGTCCTCTTGAAAGTGGCGAATTCCGTATCCTTGAAATCAACGACGTAATCGCCCCATAACGCGCTGGACTTGTCCCATTCGACCAAAAGATAGAGCATCCCCTGGGTATTGGTGGCGTCGTAATTGACCTTGGAGGCGTCGCCGTAGACCGGATAATATTTATTCGGGTCCAGGTTCCTGAACAGCTCCTTCTTCTTCCTGTCGGTATCCAAGCTTGATGTGACAAGGAATTTACCGAGCACCTTCCCTTTTAAGTAATAGGAAAGTTTGCCTTCGGACCAGAGGCCCTTCCTGAATTTATCATCGTGCATGACCGGTTCGATGTTGCCTCCCTGGAAGGTATAGCCGGCCTTGCCGTCGCCCATCGCCACGAACATGAGGTAATTATCTTTATCCTTTACGTATTGCGTCTGGTCCTCTTTTTTGCCTTCCGTATCGACAGATTCCACCGTGACTTTGTGTTCGCCCTCAGGGACTATGACTTCCCGGACGAACTCCTTGCCTTCCCCGGCCGCCGGGACAGGCGTATCGTCAACCATTATATTTATGCTGGAGGTATCCGTGACCTCAGGCACATCGACGTCCTGCTTTGCCTCAAAGCCGCCCCGGGACTCGACCACGACTACCTTGTTGCTGAGCCTTATGTTCTGCTTATCCAGGTTATCGGCGAGACTCTCTTCCTTAAGCCATTCGGATCTCATCTTTTTCTTCTCCGTATCCGAACGCTCTAAGGCCTGCGCTTTATATTTTACGACCTTCAACTCCTCCGGCTTGGTCGTATCCGCGCGGCCGGTCTTATCCATCACTGAAAGTACAAATATGTAATTGCGGCCAGGGTCAAGCCAGTTGCCGTCCTTGTCCTTGCCGTCCCAATAGACAGGTTCGCCCAGGGTAAGGTACGTGCCGCTAAAGCCCTTGACCAACGCCTTCGTCTCCCTGTCCAATATCTCAAGTTTCCAATTCTTGATAAAAAGGGAATAATTGGTGAATATCCTGAATTCGTACGCGTTGGGAAGGGATTGGACTTCGGAACCGTAACCCGCGTAACTTATAACACCGGCCGGAAAGAGCGCCGCGTTAAGAAGGGGCTTTACCTTCTCTTCCTTCTGGAGTATCTTTACCGGAGAACTCTCTTTCTTTGGCTCCTTGCTCCCTTTGTCCTTTGAGTTGACCCCGAAATTCACCTTCGACAAGAGTCCGGGCGTGGTGTCTACCACTACCACCTTATCAGTGGTCAAATAGGCGCCGTCGGGCAGCGTCCTCTCGTTGACCCTTAAAAGGTGTCTTCCCGGGATAATTGCCTGGAAATGGTATTTACCCTCCTTGTCCGTCGTGACGACCGCGCCGTCCTCCATGACTATCTGGACGCCGCCGATACCGGCCTCGGTTTCGATCTCCTTATCCGCCTTCTTCCCCGTACTCTTGGGGGCCTCCTGGTAACCGGTATCATTCCTGTCCCAGAATACCTTCCCGATAATGGTACCCAGGTCGAACAACGGGTCGAGGGTGATCTTTACCGTCTGGCGGTCCTTGTTGGATATAATAACGCCGGTTACATATTGCGCCCAGGCAGTGTTCTCGTAACTGCCCTGGGTGACGCCCGAACCTACGACCAACTGGTACTTAAGGGTCCGCGTCTGTCCCGCGGCGACCGTACCGATATTAAATACGATCGGGCGTGTGCCGCTCGGGTCCAGGGTAACGCCGTCAAGGATCGCCTTGCTGTTTATATACTTAAATCCTCCGGGGATCTGGTCCGCCAGGTATACCCCGCTCACGGCTGTCGAGCTGACGTTCTTGATGGTTACCGTATAGGTGACGATATCTCCTATCACGGCTTCCTTCTTATTGGCGGTCTTCTTGATCCTGAGCAGCATATTATTCGAGTCCATAGGGAAGTCCATCTGTATGATGACGCCTGCCACATTAAAGGCCTGGCCGCGCGAACCGTTTACGATGACGCGGCCTGCCGGCAGGTTGGTCACGGTCGAAGGAAAGTTGTATCCGGGGGCCGACACGGTTATAGTATAACCGTTCGCATTCGCGCATAAGTAGCTGTATGCCCCGTCCGCCGCGGTTGTCTGCGGGTTGGCGTCTCCGGCGGCTATCTGGCATCCCCCGGCGGCGGGGGGAGCGCCCGGGACCAAAATAACGCCTGCCGCATCATAGATGGTGACCTGCGCGCCGCTGATGGGATTATTGGTAACCGAATCGAAGACCACGCCGAAGGGATCCGTGAAAGTTACAGTCGTTATGTTGCTGGCCACGTTATTGACGACAACGCTCAGGTAATTTATTCCCTTCACCAGGGGAGTCGTGTAATCCGCGGCGGTAATGGTCCAATTTCCTCCCGCGTCTACCACCGTAGCCGCGATATTCGTCAACGGCAAATTGACATTGTTAAAATCACTTGCCCATAACGCCACTGCCTGGCCGGCTAAACCCTGGCCTGATATCGTCGGCGTGCTGCCGCTTACGCGGCTGCCGTCGGCAGGTGATGTGATAGTCGGGGTAAGGTTGGGCCCGGGCGCCGCGCTGACGTTAACAGCCACTACCACGCCTCCCGCGAGGCCGACATACGGCCTGATATTATTATTGAGCATCACATCCAGCAGGGCCGTGTAATCGGTCTGTTTTACCCTGTAATTTCCGTTAGCGTCAACGGTGGCCGTCGCTACAGCCTGGAAGGCGAGGCCGCCTACCGTGCCTTTTATGGTCACGACATCGCCGGGCGTCCCTACCCCCATGATCGTGGGCTGCTGGTTTACATTGCTGCCGGCGGCCGGGACGGTGAGCGTGGTGGCCGTAAAAGCCCAGTTGACGTTGTTGCCCGAGTCTGTCCCATGGACAACATATATATTGGCCGGCGTCCCCCCGATGCAGGTCTGGTCTTTCACATCCACATCGGTCATATTGAAAGCCCCAGCCCCCTGCCAGTTGCGTTGGGTCCCGTCGGGAGTAGACCTTATCAGGATGAGGTCGCTCGTAGGCGCGTTAAACGTCATGGTCCCGGCATTGGCGACATTGCCGCCTAACGTCAGGTTGGCGTTATCGACCGTGTCGGTCAAAGTCGTGTTCGCGTCAAGAGTAAGTTTTACGCAGGTCAGGGCGTCCTGGAGGCTGACGTTGGTCCCGGCGGTCGAGAGTTGCATATTGCCCAGGTTCTTGCCGCCTGAAGTAAGGTTCTGGGCGCCGGCGCCGTTAAAAATAAGGCACGGGTCGGCGGTAGATTTATCCCACAACGACACCGCGGCCGCGACGGAAAAGTCGCCTTTTACCGTAAGGTCCCATTGGCCGAGGGCGCCGGTTTGATAAAACTCACCGTTGGTCACGGTAAAATCATTATTTACGACCCAATCGGTCTCCATGAAACATTTGCCGAACGCCCCGCTTGTGCCTGTCTTCTCGAAATTGTAGAACGGGTTGGTATCTTTTGTCTTCCAGCCGGCGCTATCGCCGTCGGTCACAGTGCTGATGACCGTGCTGGTCCCGCAATTAAATACCGCGTTAGCCCCGTTAGAAACCCAATTTCGCTTGACCCTGATGGTAGAGCCGTTCGCCGTGAGGGTCCCGTTTATGTTAAAATCGACGGTCAGGGTTATATTCCGGTTGCCCGCGGCGGTGGTATTAAGCGTTGTCCCGCTGTCAATGGTAAGGTTGTCGCCGTTCAGGTCGTCCTGTAGGCTCACGCTTGTTCCGGCGGTCGAGAACTGTATATTGCCCAGGTTCTTGCCGCCTGAAGTAAGGTTCTGGGCGCCGGCGCCGTTAAAAATAAGGCACGGGTTGGCGGTAGATTTAGTCCACAATGCCACCGCGGCCGCAACGGAAAAGTCGC
>JBAZFB010000007.1 GCA_041653595.1 Candidatus Omnitrophota bacterium
CCATTGCAAAAGATCCTCGACTGCAGCCTCCCGTAGGAGTCTGGGCAGTGTCTCAGTCCCAGTGTGGCTGACCGACCTCTCAGTCCAGCTACCCGTCGTCGCCTTGGTAGGCCATTACCCCACCAACTAGCTGATAGGACGTGGGCTCATCTTCAAGTGGCAGGACCTTACGGTTCCCCGCCTATTCTCACAGCACCATGCGGTGCCGTGGTCTTACCCGGAATTAGCACCCGTTTCCAAGTGTTATGCCAGTCTCGAAGGTAGATTACCCGCGTGTTACTCACCCGTTTGCCGCTAATCTAAACCAACTCTCGCAGCCTTGCGGCCACTCAAGTCAATCTAGATTCGCTCGACTTGCATGCCTAAACCACGCCGCCAGCGTTCACTCTGAGCCAGGATCAAACTCTCCAAAAAATAAGAGTTAACCCCAACTTTCTCGCTCGGTTGAACTTGGCTATTCAATTTTCAAAGATCGGAAAATTTAGCAAATAAAAAAGGCATCGAAGACGATGCCTGAATTTACAGGGAAAACTGCATCTTCTCTTTTTTTACTTCATCCAGATCTGTCAAAGAGTTTTTTCAAACTCTTTTTTCTCCTTCCTGGCAGCGAAGTGCAGTTGTAATGCCATACCAAAAACCCGTCGATAAAGCAATACGTCCTTTTGGTAACTGACAAGGATACCATCACAGGAGAAGCTTGTCAAGCTTTTTTTTAGTTATTTTTTCCTACGAAAGATCGACATTCAGGAAATGGCGGCCTATCTTCAGGAGATGGCGCTTGCCGGGCCCGAAAGACGGGCGGGCGGCGTCATTTAGCTTCTCCCCGTCGAGCTTTACGGCCCCCTGCCCCAATAAAGAGAGCAGCTTGCTGCGGGAGTCGATGCCCATGGCCTTGAACTCTTCCCTCGCGCCGTCAAAAACCTGGTTCAGGCTAAGCGGCCCGCCGGAAAGTTTCTTTACCGGAGCGTCGTCCGGGTCCTTCCTTTTCTGGAAAACATCCTCAAAGTTCTTCTTCTCAGCCGCGGCGGCCTCTTCCCCGTGATAATCTTTTACGATGAGATACGCCAAGTTCTTCTTCGCATCCATCGGATGCATAGCTTTGACCTTCTGCATATCCTCATCGGTCAACAGCTCGTAATAGCTGAACATCAGCTCATCCGAGACCGACATCACTTTCCCGAAGATCTCTTTAGCGGTCTCGTTTATGCCGATATAATTTCCGTAGGACTTGGACATCTTCGCAACACCGTCGGTCCCGACCAAAAGCGGCATCGTGATGACGACCTGCGGCTCCTTGCCGTAGGCCTCCTGGAGGTCGCGGCCGACGAGCATATTGAATTTCTGGTCGGTGCCGCCGATCTCGATATCCGCGTCAAGGATCACAGAATCGTATCCCTGCATCAGGGGGTAAAAGAGCTCGAGGAAGCTTATAGGCTTGCCCTCTTTCAGCCTCTTCTGGAAATCATCCCTTTCAAGGAGGCGGGCCACGGTGTAGCGCTGGGCGAGCTGGACGAGGTGCTCGAAACCGAACTTCGCGAACCACGAGCTGTTATGCATGCGCTCGAAGAGTTCCTTATCGCCGGTCTTGAGTATCTTGCTGACCTGTTTTTCGTAGGTCTTGGCGTTCTTCTCTATCTCTTCCTTGGTGAGGACCTTCCTCGCCTGATTCTGGCCCGACGGGTCCCCTACCAGGGCGGTAGCGTCCCCTATAAGGAAGATGACCTTGTGGCCCAGGTCCTGGAAATGCCTCAGCTTCCTTAATAAGACGGTATGGCCGAGGTGGATGTCCGGCGCAGTCGGGTCGAACCCCGCCTTGATGACAAGCTGTTTCTTCTTCTTCAGCTTACCGGCCAAGGCGGATTCGTTTATTATCTCTACCGCGCCGCGCTTAATAATCTCAAGCTGTTTTGCTGTGTCCATTTTAGGCCTTCAGGCTTAAAGCGATCCTTCTTTCCGCATCGTCGACGCGCAGGACTTTGACGGTCACCTTGTCGCCGACTTTATATGCCTCTTCAAGCTTGCCTGTCGCCTCGACCGGGAGCTCGGATATATGGGCAAGGCCCTCGAGGTCCGGAGAGAGTTCGACAAAAAGCCCGAAGTTCGTTATCTTCGTTATCATCCCTTCGGCGACAGTGCCGGGCTGGAACTTCGCGACGAATTCCGGCCATGGGTCCGGCACCAACTGCTTCATACCTAGCGCCAGTTTCCTGTTCTCGGCGTCGACAGACATGACCACCGCGTCTATCTTCTGTCCCTTCTTCAGTACTTCCGAAGGATGGTTGATCTTCCTGGTCCAGGAGATATCGGTATTATGGAGCAGCCCGTCTATCCCCTCTTCCAGCTCTATGAACGCGCCGTAATCGATGAACGAGCGGACCTTGCCCTTGACCTGCGTGCCGACGGGATACTTTCCGGCGACCTCGGTCCAGGGGTTCATCTCGGTCTGCTTGATGCCAAGCGCGATCTTCTGGCTGTCCTTATCTATATTGAGGACTACCGCCTCTATCATATCCCCGATAGCGAGGACTTCGGAGGGATGGCCTATCCTCTTGGTCCACGAGAACTCGGAGATATGGACGAGCCCCTCGATACCCTTCTCGAGCTCGACGAACGCGCCGTAAGGGACGAGGTTCACGACCTTGCCCTTTACCCTGCTTCCCACGGGATACTTAGTGATGACCTGTTCCCACGGGTTCGGCGTCTTCTGCTTGAGGCCGAGAGAAAGCTTGCCGGTCGTCTTATCGAGCGACAGGAGAACAACCTCTATCTTGTCGCCGACAGCGACCAACTCGCTCGGATGGGATATCCTTCCCCATGACATGTCGGTGATATGTAAAAGCCCGTCGACACCGGGAGCTACATTGATGAACGCGCCGAAGTCGGTGATGTTCTTCACGACGCCGGGGATCAATTGGCCCGGTTTGAGCTCTTCCATCATCTTGCCTTTGGCTACGTCCCTTTCCCTGATTATGGCGTCTTTACGGGAAACGACGATGTTCTTCCTGGGCTTGTTGATCTTTACTATGACAAAATTAAGGACCTGGCCCAAAAGCTGGTTCAAGTTGCCGAAGCCCTTTAAGAAGACCTGGCTCGCCGGAAGGAACGCCTCTACTCCGATATCGACCGTGAGCCCGCCTTTTACCTTCTTGGTGACGCGGCCCGGTACCATATCGCCTTCCTTGCGCTCGGCGATTATCTTCTCCCAGACCTGCATGCGCTCGGCCTTCCTCTTCGAAAGGACGACCATGCCCTCGTCATTCTCCTTCGCCTCTATGAGGACATCCAGCTCGTCGCCGACCTTGATCGATTTCGGGTCGTTGAACTCCTCGAACGATATGACGCCCTCCGACTTGTAACCGATATCGATGACAAGGTCCTTCGCCGTGATGCCGATCACCTTGCCTTTTACGATATCGCCTTCCTTTACGTCTTTAAAACTGTCCTCGTAGATCTTGGACATTTCTTCATGATTCTCATCAACCATTTCCGTGTAACTCCCTTCTTTCTTTTGGATTTTTTAGTTCTTATCCCGCTTTGCGGGATTACTGCGTCACTTCTTGCTGCTTTGCTGATTCCCCCAGGCGCTTGATCTCCCCGGCGACGTGATCGGCCAGTTTTTGCGCGGCCTCCTTCTTGTCGCGCGGAAGATCGAGTTTTTTGGGATCGATCAGATCTCCTATATGTACGGCTATTGGCGTACGTATTATGCGTTTCGCGCCCTTGGGCAGGGCCTTATCCGTCCCCTCTATATAAGCCGGCAGAATAGGCGCCCCTGTCATCAGGCTCAAATAACCGATACCGGGCTGGGCTTCCTGCATCTCGCCGGTCTCGCTCCTCGTCCCTTCCGGGAATAGAAAGACCGCCTTACCGGATCTGAGGAGGCGGATCGCGGACTTCATAGCCCCGATATCCCCCTTGTCCCTGTTTACAAGGATCAAATTGCACCTGCCGACCACCTGCTTGAACAACCAGTTATCCGACAAGGTGCGCCTCGCCATAAAACGAAGCCTGCGCGGCGAAGCGGCCGACATAGCCGGCGGGTCGAGATGGCTTACGTGGTTACTGGCCAAGATAAAAGCCCCTTTCTTCGGGATCTTCTCCTGCCCGTAAACCCTGAAACCCATATACATGGAAAGGAACAGCTTGCAAGTATTTCTTACAAGGAAATACATCATTATCTATAAGGCCTTTATAATACTCAGGACTTTATCCACGACGCCTTCTATCGTCAGGTCTGTCGTATCTACCAGTATCGCGTCTTCGGCTTTCTTCAACGGGCCGATAGCGCGGTTGAAATCGCTCTCGTCGCGTATTTTGAGGTCTTTTCTTACTTCCTCTTCGGTCAAGGCGGCGCCGTTCCCGTTCAATTCCTTGTGCCGCCTGCCCACCCTGACGTCAAATGAGGCGTCGATATAAAACTTTTTGTCCGCGTCCGGAAGGACTACGGTCCCGATATCGCGGCCTTCCATCACGGTGCCGCCCTCTTCGCCCAACTTGCGCTGTTTGGCGACCATGCATTCGCGGACAGGTTTCGCGCGCGCGATATATTTGACTTTGTTCGTGATCTCGGGCGTCCTTATTTCGGAGGTCACGTCCTCGCCGTCAAGGTAAACATTCAATGAACCGCTGGACTGCTCTAACTTTATATCGGTCGCCCTTGCGAGCGCGCCGAGTTTCGCTTCGTCGTTTAAGTCCGCTTTTGTCCGCAGCGCCTTAATGGTGAGCGCGCGGTACATCGCCCCGGTATCTATATACAGGAAGCCGAGCCTCTGCGCTACGAGTTTCGCTACGGTGCTCTTCCCTGAACCGGCAGGGCCATCGATAGCGATAACCGGACGCCTCAACTTAGCTTCTCCCTCCTAGCTTTAGAACGCTCGAATTCCCTGCTCAGGCGGGAGGCCGAGCCGCTCTTTATCAGTTTCTTGAGCCTGGCGATATTGCGCTCATATCTTTCAAGCGCCTTTAATATCTCTTTCCTGTTCGTCACGCATATATCGCGCCATATGACTGGATCGCTCGCCGCGATGCGGGTCGTGTCCTTGAATCCGCTCGAGGCGAATTCCAGCGACTTGTCGCTCGCCGTATTGATGATCGCGGCGGCGGCGATATGCGGAAGATGGCTTATCTCCGCGACTATCCTGTCGTGTTCCTCGGGTGATTTTATTACGACCCTCTCCACGCCGAGGGACTTCCAGAACCTGCTCAATTTAGCCAGCGCCGGTCTTTTTGTCTTCTTTGTCTTGGTCATTATGACGATCGAACCCCTGAATAAGTTATCCTGCGCGAATACGATGCCCCGTTTCTCCGAACCGGCCAAAGGATGCGAGCCGACAAAATCCACGCCCTTCGGCAAGATACGTTCAAGCGAGGCGACTATTTCGGCCTTCGTGCTTCCGGCATCGGTGACGATACAGCCTTTTTTCAGGGAACGAGATATCTTTTTCGCAACCCCCGGTATAAGGCAGACCGGAGTGGCTATTATCACCAGGTCGGCGCCGGCGACGCCCCTGACTGCATCGAGCGTCCCTTTATCTATCGCGCCGCGAGCCAAAGCCTCATTAATCGAGGAAGCCCTGTGCCCTACGCCCACCACTGTCCCGGCCAGGCCTCTCTGCTTCAAGGCCTCGCCGATGGAGCCGCCGATAAGGCCGACCCCGATTATCGTCACTTTTTTAAATATCACGCCCGACCGCCTTCGCTACGGCTTTAAGATCTTTCATCATCTTGTCAAAATTATCCGGGACAAGCGACTGAGCGCCGTCCGAGAACGCCTCTTCGGGTTTAGGATGGACCTCTACTATTAAGCCGTCGCAGCCGGCGGCTATAGCGGCCCTGGACAAGGCGGGGACATATCCCCACTTGCCCGCGGCATGGCTGGGATCGACTATGACCGGCAGATGCGTCAGTTTTTTAAGGACCGGGACGGCGCTCAGGTCCAGCGTGAAACGCGTCTGGTCCTCGAAAGTCCTTATCCCCCGCTCGCAGAGCATGACGTTGAAATTCCCGTTAGACAATATATATTCGGCCGACATCAACAGCTCGATTATGGTCGACGACATGCCGCGTTTCAGGAGCACCGGCTTCTTCGATAATCCCACTTCCTTTAATAGATTGAAATTCTGCATATTCCTGGCGCCGACCTGGAGTATATCAACGTATTTCTCGATCAGGGCGATGTCGCGGATATCCATCACTTCGGTTATGACAGGCAGGCCGGTCTTCTCGCGCGCCTCTTTCAGGTATTTAAGGCCTTCCTCGCCTAGGCCCTGGAAACTGTAAGGCGAAGTGCGGGGCTTGAAGGCGCCGCCGCGCAAAACCGAAGCGCCGGCCTTCTTTATATCCTTCGCTATATGGATAAGCATCTCGCGGTTCTCGATAGAGCATGGCCCGGCCATGACCGCTATCTTCTTCCCGCCCACCTTGACCTTGCCGACGTTTATTACGCTGCTCTCGTGCTTGAATTCCCGCGAGACGAGCTTATACGGCGCGAGGATCGACATGACCTTCTCTACGCCGGGAAAGACATCGAGCGGAGTGGAGCGGAGCACGTCTTCCTCGCCTATCAGGCCTATGATGGTGCGCTCGACGCCCTTCGATATCATCGGCTTCAGGCCGAGCGCCTTGACCTTCTCCACTATATGTTTTATCTGTGATTCTGTAGCTTCGGGTTTTAAGACGATTATCATCCTATATCTCCTTCGATACCTTCTTAAAAGCTTCCAAAAATTTCTTGTTCTCTTTATCGGTCCCTATCGTGACGCGGATATAGCTCTCCAGCTTATACGGCTTCATATCCCTGACTATCACGCCGTATCTCAGGAGCTTCTGGAAGAACTCCCAGCTGTCGCGCTTTACGTCCACGAGCACGAAATTAGTCTGGCTCGGGACATACGCGACACCCATCTTATCCAGCGCGCTACAGATAAATTTCTTACCTTTAAGGACCGTCTCCCTGGTCTTCTTCAGGTGATCCGCATCATCGATGGCTGCCTGCGCCGCGACCTGGGCCAGTGAGTTCACGTTAAACGGCTGCCTGATCCTGTTCATGCATTCTATAAGTTCGGCATTCGCAAGGGCGTAGCCGACCCTAAGGCCTGCGAGCCCGTATGCCTTCGAGAAAGTCCGCAGTATAATGAGGTTCTTGTCCTTCAGGTGCCTCATCGTGTCCGGATAATCCTTCGCGTCGACAAAATCATAATACGCCTCGTCCATCACGGCGATGACATTATCCGGGATATTCTCGAGGAATCTCGTTATCTGCTTGTCGCTGATATACGTCCCGGTCGGGTTGTCCGGATTCGCGATAAAGACGAGCTTTGTCTTGCCGTCGATCGCCTTCCGCATACCGTCGAGGTCGTATTTGAGGTTGACGCACGGGACGACTTTTACCTCCCTGCCGTATGCCTCGGTTATCAGCCGATATTCAAGGAACGTGGGATCCGCGATGACAGCGTTCTCGTCCTCATTCATGAATGCCTGGACTATCACGGCTATCAGTTCGTCCGATCCGTTGCCGAAGGTGATGTTCTCCGGTTTTACCTTGAGCTTCTTCGCGAGTTTCGTCTTAAGATAAAAGCAGTTGCCGTCAGGGTAACGGTTCAGGCTTTTGAGCGCCTTGGTTATCGCGGCCACCGCCTTGGGCGAGGGGCCGAGTGAGTTCTCGTTTGAGGCGAGTTTATAGACCTCCTCCAGCAAGAGCTCCCTCTTGACCTCGTCAATCGGTTTGCCCGGCTGGTAGGGCTCTATATTCATTACGCCTTTTTTAGCTAACCTGCTCATCCTCTTCCCTTTTATGGTATCGGGTAAGACCCGAGTATCTTTAAGTTCGTGCAGACGCGCTCAAGTTCTTTAAGCGCCTTCTTTATGGCCGCGTCTTCATGGTGGCCTGTCATATCGACGAAGAAGCGGTACTCCCACGCCCTCTTCTTCGACGGGCGCGACTCTATCTTCGTCAGGTTTATCCTGCTCTTCTTGAATGGCACCAGCATATCGTGAAGCGCGCCGACCCTGTCCTTTACCGCGAACATTATCGACGTCTTGTCCTTGCCGGTCTGCTTGTTCTCGACTTTTCCTATTACCAGGAACCTCGTCATATTATGCGGGCTGTCCTCTATCGAACGCGCGAGGATATTGAGCCCGTAGCAATCTGCCGCGAGGCTAGATCCTATTGCTGCGGCGCCCCTCTCCTTGACCGCCATCTCCGCCGCCTTTGTAGTCGATGAGACCTCTATCAACTCAACGCGCGGCAGGTTCGCTTCAAGCCACATCCTGCATTGCCCGATGACACTCGGATTGGAATATATCTTCCTTATCTGGTCCATCCGGCACTTCGCCAAAAGATTATGCGATATCTCTATCGAGATCTCCGAACATATCTTCAAGTCGGATTCCATGAACATGTCGAGGGTGTAGTTTATCGCGCCCTCGATAGAGTTCTCTATCGGGACGACGCCGTAATCCGCCCTGCCGTGCTCGACCTCGGCGAATACATCCGTGATCGTATTTACCGGAAGGTACCGGACCGACGAACCGAATTTCTTGAGCGCCGCGATATTGGAGAAACTCGCCGGCGGCCCCATATAAGCTATCTTCAGCGGCTTCTCGAGCGCGAGCGAGCCTGACATTATCTCCCTGTATATCGCCTGCAAAGACTCGTTCGAGAGCGGCCCTCCGTTATGCGAGGAGATCCTCTCGTATACGATCCTCTCCCTGTCCGGCGAATATACGGCCTTACTTGCCTTCGCCTTCAGGCGGCCTATCTTCTGGCTTAGGCGCGCCCTCCGGTTGAGCAGGTTGACCAGTTTCGAGTCCAGCAGGTCTATCTGCTTGCGCAACTTCTCCAGTTCCATCATTTACCTCCTGTACCTCCTGGCTTTCCGGTTCAGTGATGCCTTCTTTTGCCAGTCCCTGTTTCAATTCGTTTACATCGATGTCGGCTTCGGTGAATTCGCCGAGCTTCGGCAGCTCGTTCAACGAACTCAACCCGAACCTGTCCAAAAACTCTTTTGTGGTCCCGTAAAGTATCGGCCTTCCCGGCGCGTCCTTCCTGCCGGTTATCCTTATCATCATCCTGTCCGCGAGCGTCTCGACCACGCCGTCTACGTTGACGCCGCGGATGTCCTCTATCTCGGACTTGGTTATCGGCTGGCGGTAAGCTATTACCGCGAGGGTCTCAAGCGCGGGCTTGCTGAGCTTGTCCTTCGACTTGACCCTGTAAAACTTCTTCAAATAATCCACGAACTCGGGCGCCGTGACCATCTGGTAACCGCCGGCGACCTCGTAGACCTTGAAACTCCTGCCGAGCGTCTCGTATTCAGCCATAAGCTCGACGAGGGCGGCCTTTATATCCTTCGTCTCGACTTCCTCGATGACCTCTTTCATCTGCTCGACGGTTATCGGCTTCTCGGAAGCGAAGAGAAGCGCCTCTATTATCTTTTTCAGCTCACTCGATTCCATTCTTAGCAGCCTCCCCTTCGCTTAGCGAAGGACCTTGCCCTTCGCCGGCTATCGCCTTCAGTTTCGGGCTGATCTTGTCCGCGTTTCGGACGACCTCGATCTCGCCGAACATACTGCGCTGCCTTACCGAGACTTCCTTTACCCTTATGAGCTCCAAAAGCGCCAGGAAAGTCGCTATAAGCTCGAGCCTGTTCTTCGATCTCTTGAACAGGTCCCCGAAATTTATTACCGGCTGCTCGACGAGGAGGTGGAATATCTCGTGCACCTTCTCCTCGACCGTGTATTCGTCCTTCACGACCTCGAGGAACGCCTCCCTCGACACCGACTTCAGTATCGTCGAGAAGGCGTTTATAAGGTCGAATATCGACGCCTCGAAATACGGCCCCTCACTCTTGTCGATATACTGCGCCTCATCGACCGAACGCGGGAATACTAAAGACCTTCTCCGTTCCAATTCCGAAAGTTCTCCGGCCGCTTCCTTGAATTTCTTATATTCTATCAGCCTGCGCACGAGTTCCGCGCGCGGGTCCTCTTCTTCCTCTTCGAGCGGCGGCTGTTCATCCGGCGGCAATAAGAGGCGCGACTTTATATGCATCAATGTCGCGGCCATCACGATGAACTCGCCGGCGATATTAAGGTCCAGCAGTTTCATGTACTCGATGTACTGGAGGTACTGCTCGGTGATCTTCGCGATCGGAATGTCAAAGATGTCGGCTTCTTCTTTTTTTATCAGATAAAGCAGAAGGTCGAGCGGACCTTCAAAGACATCAAGTTTTACCTTATAGGTCATATACCGACTGCCTTCTTTACCTCGTCCATTGTGACTCGGGCGAATTCACGGGCTTTCTTGTCGCCTTTCTCAAGGACGGCTTCGATCCCTTTCCTGTCTTTGATAAGTTTATTACGTTTTTCCTGTATAGGCCTCAGGAGCTCGACTATGCAGTCCGCGAGCTTGCCCTTGTCCTCTACACAGCCGATATTGCCGGCCTTGCACTCCTCGGACAGGTTCCCCATCTCTTTGGGGAAGAAAAATTTATAATACGAATATACGTTGCATATGTCGGGATGGCCCGGGTCATCCTTCTTTATCCTCTGCGGGTCGGTTATCATCGACTTTATCTTCTTCTTTACCTCTTCCGGCGTATCCGAGAGGTTGACCGCGTTGCCGTAGCTCTTAGACATCTTCCTGTTGTCCACCCCCAACAACCTCGGCGTGGTGGTCATTATCGCCTCCGGCTCCGGGAATATCTCCTTCTTGTAAAAATGCTTGAACCTGCGAGCTATCTCTCTCGTGAGCTCGAGGTGAGGCAACTGGTCCTCGCCCACAGGGACCGCATTTGCTTTATATATCAAAATGTCGGCCGCCTGTAAGACAGGGTATCCGAGGAACCCGTATGTCGCGAGGTCTCTCCCCTCGACTTCCCTCAGCTGCTCCTTGTATGTCGGGCAGCGCTCGAGCCACGATAACGGCGTTATCGCCGAGAGTATCATATTTAATTCGAGATGTTCCGGCACGTGCGATTGAACGAAGATCACCGACTTGTCGGGATCGAGGCCGCACGCGAGAAAATCCGCGACGTTATCTATCGCGTTCTCCTTCATGGCGGATGGATCAGCATACTCACTCATCAGCGCATGATAGTCCGCCACCATGTAGAAGCAGTCGTATTCCTCCTGCATCTCGACCCAGTTCTTAAGCGCGCCTGCCAGGTGCCCCAGGTGTAATTTCCCGGTCGGGCGCATCCCGCTTAAGATGCGTTTCTTCATCCTTACAATTTCCTCGCTGTCTTTTTCAACTCATATATCTCTATCACGTCGCCGGCGTTTAGGTTGCTGAAGTTCTCGAGGGATATGCCGCACTCGAAGCCTTCTGCGACCTCTTTGACGTCATCCTTGAATCTCTTCAATGAGGCTATCTTCCCTTCGTATACCTTGTCCTTACCCCTCCAGAGGCGGCACAACGCGCCTCTTATCGCCTTGCCCTTGGCAAGGAAGCAGCCGGCTATCGTTCCGGCCTTGCTGACCTTGAAGACCTGCCTGACGTCGGCGCGGCCCATGAAGACCTCGGAGATCGTCGGCTCGAGCATACCTTCCATGGCGCTCTTTATGTCGTTGATCGCCTCGTAAATTATCCTGTATAACCTGACATCGACCTCCTCGAGCTTCGCCTTCGGCGCGGCCTCGGGCGTAAGGTCGACGTGGAATCCGATTATGATGGCGTTCGAAGCCGCGGCAAGCATGACATCCGATTCGTTTATGCTGCCGACCGCGGAATGTATGACGTCGAGTTTTATGTCTTTCGTCTCGAGGTTCTTGATCGATTGTTCGAGAGCCTCGGCCGAACCCTGCACGTCGGCCTTGAGGATGACTTTTAACTCCTTTGCCTTCCCTTCCTTGACCTGCTGGGAAAGTTCCTCGAGGGTTATCCTCTTTACAGGCTGCAAGTGCGTAGCTTTCGCGACGTCCAGGCGCCTGTTGACGATCTCCCTCGCGGCCTTCTCATCGGCCACTACGAAGAAGACATCGCCGGCCTCGGGTACGCCGGCAAGGCCCAATATCTCTACGGGTTTTGACGGCGGCGCTTCATTTATCCTGTGGCCGAGGTCGTTTATCATAGCCCTGACCTTGCCGTAATGCTGTCCCGCGACGACCGTATCGCCGGGGCGCAGCGTGCCTTTCTGGACGAGGACGGTAGCGATAGGCCCGCCGCCCTTCGATATCCTTCCCTCGATGACGACGCCCTTCGCCGCCCTGGTCGGGTCGGCCCTGAGCTCGAGCATCTCGGCTTCAAGCAGGAGCATCTCCAAAAGCTCGTCGATACCCTTGCCGGTCTTCGCCGAGACGCCGATGGCAATAGTCTTGCCGCCCCAGTCCTCGGTCATGAGGCCTATATCCATCAACTGTTTCTTGACCCTGTCCGGGTTCGCTTCCGCCTTATCTATCTTATTCATCGCGACGACTAACGGCACTCCGGCCGCTCGCGCGTGGTCTATGGCTTCTTTTGTCTGGGGCATGACACCGTCATCCGCCGCGACGACCAAAATTACGATATCAGTCGCCTGCGCGCCGCGCGCCCTCATGGCTGTAAACGCTTCGTGTCCCGGAGTATCTAAAAATGTGATATGGCCCTTTCCGACAGCCACTTCATACGCGCCGATATGCTGGGTGATGCCGCCGGATTCCTGCTCTGTGACACGGCTCTTCCTTATCGCGTCGAGCAGAGACGTCTTGCCGTGGTCGACGTGGCCCATCAACGTGACTACCGGCGCGCGGAAGACCATTTTGGTCTTGTCCTCGACGTCGAGAGTCTTTGTAAGTTCTTCTTCCTTCGTCAGGGGTTTCTCGAATTCAAATCCGTAATCGGCGGCGATAAGGCTGGCGACATCGTAATCGACCGCCTGGTTTATCGTCGCCATGACTTTCTGCCTCATGAGTTTCATTATCAACTCATTGGGCTTGGCGTTCAATTTCACGGCGAGGTCTTTTATGGTTATGGGAAATTTACACTCTATCTTAACGGGTTCTTTTTTTACAGGAGGAGCCGGGGGAACTATCGGAGCTATAACTTCAGGCTTTAGGGCCGTTTTTTCTTCCGGCTTCGGGGCCGGCTTGGGCGCTTCGACTTTCGGCTCAATTTTTGGCGCAACCGGAACGGGCTTTATAACCGGTGCAGGCTTGGGAGCCTCAATCTTCGGTTGCACAGGCACGAGCTTTACAACCGGCTTCGGGGCCTCAACTTTGGCCTTAACAACTTTCTTTTCCTTGGCCGGAATCTCTGGCTTGACTTTCTTAACAACGGCCTTTGGTTTTGCGGCAGCCTTGACCGGTTTCTTTTTTACTTCTTTCTTCTCTTCTTTAGCCTTCTTCATATTTTATTTTGCCAGCCCCTTCGCGCTTTTTAATATTTTTTCTGCTGTTTTCTCGCCTATGCCTTTTATCTTGGTAAGTTCCTCTACGGAGGACGCGGCTATCTTCTCTATTGAATCAAGGCCGGCTTCCTCAAGCAACCCTTTGGTCTTCGGCCCTACTCCCTCGAGCGATGATATATCCGGAACTCCCTCTTTCTCTTCTTTTCCCGCTGCTTTCGCTTCTTCCGGCTCCGCTGCCTTCTTCTCTGCCGCGGGCGCCCCTTCAAGGAGCGCAACCTTCGGCTTGATATCTATCTCCCATCCGGTCAGCTTCGATGCCAGCCTGACGTTCTGGCCTTTCTTGCCGATGGCGAGGCTCAGCTGGTCGTCATCGACCGTGACCTGCGCCCGTTTCGCCTCTTTATCGAGCTTTACCGTCGATATCTTCGCCGGATTAAGCGACGCCAATATATACTCTTTTGTATCGTCGCTCCAGCGGACGATATCTATCTTCTCGCCCTGCAGCTCCTTGACTATATTCTTGACGCGCGAACCTCTCATCCCGACGCACGCGCCGACGCAGTCTATCTTCTCGTCTTTCGAGAATACGGCGATCTTCGTCCTGTCGCCGGCTTCCCTTGAAATGGACTTTACCTCGACTATACCCTCGTATATCTCGGGTATCTCGAGCTCGAAGAGCTTCTTTATAAGGCCGGTATTGGCGCGCGATAAGACTATTTGCGGGCCCTTGCCGGTCTTCTTTACCTCGACGACATATGCCTTTATGCGGTCGCCCTGCCTGAAATTCTCTTTCGATGACTGCTCGCTCTTCGGGATGAAGCCCTCGGTCTTGCCGAGGTCCACGATTATATTTCCCTTCTCGAACCTGTATACCGTGCCGGTCACGACGCTGCCGACGCGGCTGGTGTAATCGGTGAATATGACGTCGCGCTCGGCCTCGCGGATCTTCTGGATGATGATCTGCTTGGCTGTCTGCGCGGCTATGCGGCCGAAGTCCCCGGACTTTACCTCTTTCCCGCCCGAGAATACCGTTACCTCGCCGGACTTCCTGTCCATCTTTACCTCGACCTCCTCAGTCTGGGAGCCGAGCGCCTTCTTTGCGGCGCTGACCAGGGCGCTCTCTACGGCCGCTATCAGTACCTCGCGGTCGATGCCCTTTTCCCTCTCTAAGTGGTCCAAAACCGATAATAGTTCTCCGTTCATATCTTTTCCTTTTCTAAAATTCGAA
Source organism: Candidatus Omnitrophota bacterium (assembly GCA_041653595.1). NCBI lineage: Bacteria > Pseudomonadati > Candidatus Omnitrophota > Candidatus Omnitrophota bacterium. The sequence goes on from JBAZFB010000007.1 coordinate 14,554, forward strand.
GTGAAGCTTCGCTTTCGCTATCATGTTACGGGGGATCGTCACCTCACCGCCCGTCGGAAATTCTAACTTTATGCTCTCCTCGCCTACCCACTTCAGTTTCCCGGTGAACTCCCTCTTGTTATCTACCGGGCCGTAAGTAACCACAAATATATCCTTGCCTATCGTCCGCTCGAAATCGCTCGTCTTGACGAGCTTCCTGTCGAGGCCCGGCGACTGCACTTCGAGCAAATATGGACCGTCTATCGGGTCCGCTTCGTCTAGGATGCCCGCTATTTTACGGTTCAGGGCACCACAATCGCCGACCGTTATCCCGCCGGCCTTATCGACCGTAAAGCGCAGGACCATGCCCCCCGTCTCCCTGCGGTAAGTCAGGTCGACCAGTTCTATGCCCGCTCCAGACAGCAGCGGCGCGGTAAGTTCACTTACCTTTTCCAGTATAACTTTCTCTTCCATGGCTATTTAGGGCTGTTTTCCGGAAAAAGACAACAAAAAAAGCGGGTAGTTTTTTACCCACTTCTCCTTTTAAAAAGTGGCGCTAAATGTAAAGTTAGTATACTACGACGAGGCTATGGTGTCAAGGGGATTTTTGGGTGAAAAAAGCTATGCGGACGTTCCCTATTTAATCCCTTGCTGTTTATACTGCCGCGCCTTGTCCTTGTATATTTTGGCTTTTTCGGTTTCACCGTCTTTTGCGTACATCTCGCTCAAATAATAGTAACACTCATAACAGACGGAACCCATCTCCGCCGCAGTTTCAAACGACTCTTTCGCCAAAGAATACCTTTCCGTCAGGTAATACGATATGCCTATGTTATCCCAGGCATCCACGTCATAGGGATTAAGTTCAAGGGCCGCGGAATAGTCTTTTATCGCAGATTCGTTATCGCCTTTCAGGAAGTAGCCATATCCCCGGTTATTATAGGCGGCGTCATCATACGGGTTTTCCATTAACAATTTGTCGTACTCGGATATCCCCCTGTCGATATCCCCTTTATTCAAATAGGCGCTCGCGCGTTCAAAACGCGCCTTGTAGTATTTTGGGGATAAGCTCAGCGCGCTGTTATAATTCGCGATGGCTTTTCCGTATTCCCCTTTAGCGTTGTATGCGTTTCCGCGGCGATAAAAAGCGCGGGCGTTATCGGGCTCGAGTTCGATTATCTTCGTAAAATCCGCTATCGCTTTGTCATGATCGCCGATATCCGCGTATACCATACCGCGGCCTTCATAGACCATAATAAAGTTGGGGCTGATCTCCAGAGCCTTAGTGTAATCGGCAAGGGCTTTCTCGGAATCGCCCTTATTGAGATATGCGGAACCGCGGTCCAAATAGAGGTTCGGGTATTTAGGATTAAGCTCTATCGCGTAGTCGTAGTCCCAGATCGCGCGGTCGTAATCACCCAATTTAAGGAATGCGTTCCCCCTCTGTTTGAAGGCATCGGCAAACTGTGGGTTCATCTGGATGGCTTTGGTGAACTGCAGGATGGCGTGGTCGTAATTCTTCCTGTTATAATAAACCATGCCCTTGTTAAAATGCTCACGGGCGGTCAGATTCTCATCTATCTCGTATTCCGCATAGCAATTACAAGCTATCGAGGATATGGCTAAAGCGAATATAAGTATTATTTTCATGGATACCATTCCGCCTCGAAACGTTTTTAATACCATGAGAAAAAAATACCTAATTCAAAAGTGTCAGGGACGTGTCACTTTGGAACACTCCACATTTTGCGCTTTATTCTCTTCAGCGGGTGACTGCCGACGGAGCCCTTGGCCGCGAACCATAGTGAGCGGGCGAGGTGCTCGGCAGGCAGGACCCGCCTGGATTACTTTGCTGTTACGCTTTCAAAGATTCTTTGACTATCTGTACCGCTTTATCTATTTTGACTACTTTGACTTCTTTCGTCTTGCGGTCTTTGATCTCTACTTCGCCGTTGGCGATATTCTTTTCACCTATGATTATTTGTATCGGGAAGCCGATGAGGTCGGAGTCTTTGAACTTTACGCCGGCGCGTTCGGGGCGGTCGTCGAGGATGCATTCGATTCCGGCGGAGGTCAGCTCGGCGTATATCTTCTCGGCTGCCTCCATCGAAGCTGTGTGAGCGGTGTTGAGCGGGAGTATTGCGACTGTGTAGGGCGCTATCGATTGGTGCCAGATGATGCCGTCCTTGTCGTGGCTCTGCTCGATGAGCGCGGCGATTATCCTGTTTACGCCGATGCCGTAGCAACCCATTATATATATTCTTTCCTTGCCGTCCTCGCCGAGGAAATTGGCGGACATCGCCTTTGAATATTTGGTTCCGAGCTTGAATACGTGGCCGACTTCTATCGCCTGTTCAAGCTTTATCTCGGTGCCGCACTTAGGGCACTTGTCACCCTTGTCTATCTTCTTGATATCGTCGAGAGTCTCTATCTTGAAATCCTTTTTGACGTTAAGATTCAACAGGTGCTTATCCAGGCTCGCCGCGTAGCCGCATTTCGGGCAATGGGCGAGCGTATCTTCGCCGCTCTCGGATAATACCATGAACTCGTGCGAAACGTCGCCGCCCATCACGCCGGTATCGGCCTCTACAGCGATGAATTTCAGGCCGCAACGCGTGAATATTGCGCAATAGGCGTCATACATTTTTTTATAATTTTCATCGAGGCCTTTGATGTCGCGGTCGAATGAATAGGCGTCCTTCATTATGAACTCACGCGAGCGCAAAACGCCGGAGCGCGGGCGTATCTCGTCGCGGAATTTGACCTGTATCTGGTAAAGTATGAGAGGCAGTTCTTTGTAGGACTTGACACTGCCCCTGACGAGGTCGGTTATTATCTCCTCGTGGGTCGGGCCAAGGATAGTCTCCTTGCCATGGCGGTCGATGAACTTTATCATATCTTCGCCTAGGGCGGTGTATCTTCCGGATTCCTTCCATAATTCGGAGGGCTGGAGCGCGGGCATCAGGATCTCCTGCGCGCCTTTGGCGTCCATCTCCTCGCGGATTATATTCTCTACTTTGTTAAGGACGCGCCATCCGAGCGGCAGGTATGTGTAAGCGCCTGCGGTGAGCTTGCGGATAAGCCCGGCGCGGATCATAAGCTTGTGGCTTATTATCTCCGCCTCTGCCGGGTCTTCTTTAAGTGTCGGGATCAGTGCCTGGGTCCATCTCATGTTGTCAACCCCTCAGTATTTTATTTATCTCGGTTACTATCGCGCTGACGAACTCGCTCTCTTTTATTTTACGCGCGGGCTTGCCTTTAATAAAGAGAAATCCGCTGCCCTTGCCGGCGGCGATGCCGAGGTCTGCCTCTTTCGCCTCGCCCGGGCCGTTGACTACACAACCCATGACAGCCACGCGCAAGCTCGAGAGCTTGCCTTTTTTATCTTTTATCTTTCCGAGCGCCTGCTCGACTTTATTTGCTATACCTATTATGTCAACTTCTGTCCTGCCGCAAGTCGGGCATGACAGGACCTCAGGGCCGAACCTGCGAAGTCCGAGCCCCTGAATTATATTTTTCCCGACGATGATTTCCTGGACAGGGTCGCCTGTGAGCGAGACGCGGATCGTGTCGCCTATCCCCTCTGCGAGCAGGATGCCGATACCCAGTGTGGACTTGACCGTGCCCGAGAGTTCAGGGCCGGCGGCTGTTACGCCCAGATGGAACGGATAATCGCATTTCTTTGCCATGAGACGGTAAGCGTCTATCGTCTGCGGCACGTCTGAGCATTTCAAAGAGACCATCAGGTCGCGAAAATTGAACGACTCGATGAGTTTCAAATAGTCCGAGGCGGTCTTGGCCATCAGTCGAGAAAATTCTTCTTTGCTTACCTTCCTGCCATTCGGAAGCGGGACAGAGCCCGAATTTACACCGACACGAACCGGTATATGGCGCTTCTTCGCCAGTTTTATCACCGCGGCGACTTCGTCTTTCTTGTAGACGTTGCCCGGGTTGAGCCGGACGCCGTCAACGCCAGCCTCTATCGCCTTTATCGCCAGCCAGTAATCGAAATGTATGTCGGCCTCGAGCGGGATGTTTATCTTTTTCATTATTTTGGCGAGGGCGTCACAGCATGAGGCATCTTTTACCGCGGTGCGCACGATATCGCAACCGGCGAGCTCAAGCTCTTTTATCTGCGCGACCGTAGCGGCAACATCCATGGTATCGGTCTTGGCCCCGCTGAGGCGGGATTTTATCATCGATTGAACTGTTACAGGGCTCGTCCCGCCTATCTTCACCCCGCCTAAGTTTATAGTCCTTGTCTTGCGCCTTATTATTTTCATTTCCCTATCATCCTGAATATGTCGCCGTATGTCGCGAAGAGCATCAAAGCGATAAAGAACATCCAGCCCGCCTGCATGGCGATCTCCTGCACCTTCCTGCTGAGAGGCCTGCCCATTATTTTTTCTATGCCGAGGAATAATATCAGCCCCCCGTCGAGCGGCGGGACCGGAAGCACATTGAACATCCCGAGCAAGGCGCTGATGAGGGCGGTCAGCAGAAGGAACGGAACTATGCCGATCTTCGCGGCCGCGTTCATCGTCCCGAAGATGCCTACCGGCCCCATGACATTCTCCTTGAACGGGAGTTTGCCGGTTATCAGGCTCCAGAGGCCCTTATAGGTCATATAGGTGAAATCGATCAGCTTCTTTCCGCCCGCCGCGAACGATCCGAAGAAGCCGTATTTCTGGACGCTGCGCTCGTCGGAGTTCATTATGCCGACCTGGGCGATGCGGACCTTGTTGCCGAAGACATCCTTTGTTTCGCGGATCATGGGCCTGATGAGAAGGTCTAATTTCTTCCCGGCCCGGTCGATGGCCAGCTTGACGTCGCCTTCGGTCTTCTTATGCATAATACCGGTAAGCTCCTCCCAGTCGCCGACGGCTTTGCCGTCGATGGCCAGGACCCTGTCGCCGACCTGCATTCCCGCCTTCTTGGCCGGGTAATCCTCGACCAACGCGCCTACTTTTGTCGTTATTACCGGATAACCGATCATGAACACCGCCGAAAGGAGCACGTAGCCGAGAAGGTAATTGAGGGCAGAGCCCGCGGCAAATACCTTAAACCTGTTGCCTACAGAATGCGATGCCAATTCTCCTTTATCCCCGGTAAGTTTTTCCGAAGGGTCTTCCCCGAGCAGCTTAACGTATCCGCCGAGCGGCAAAACGCCGAGCCTGTATTCGACCCCGCCCTTTTTGACGGAAAAGATCGGCGGGCCGAACCCGATCGAGAATGTCTCGACTTTTATCCCGACCCTGCGGGCGACCAGGAAATGCCCCAACTCATGTATGATTATCATCACGGAAAACGCGAGTACTACAAGGATCCAGGATAGCATCAGATCAAGCTCCTCGCCTGTTGTCTTGCCCAGGCGTCTATTTGAAGTATCTCATCGAGCGAAGGATTAGCCTTTGACCTGTGCTTGGCTAAAACTCCCCCGATGATCTTCGGTATCTGTGTGAATTTTATCTTCTTGCCGAGGAACGCCAACACGGCTTCCTCGTTCGCGGCATTTAACACCGCGGGCTGCGAACCGCCGTTCTTCGCCGCCTCGTATGCCATTTTAAGGCACGGGAACTTTTTGAAGTCCGGCGGCGAGAACGTGAACTTGCCGAGCTTCACGAAATCGAGCGCCGGGAGCGTCGACTTTACCCTGCGCGGATACGAGAACGCGTACATTATAGGCAGGCGCATATCCGCCTGCGACAACTGCGCCATTATCGACCCGTCGACGAACTCGACCATCGAATGTATTATCGCCTCGGGGTGTATCAGGACGTCTATCTTGCCGACATCGACGCCGAAGAGCCATTTCGCCTCGATTATCTCGAGGCCCTTGTTCATCAGCGTCGCCGAATCCACCGATATCTTCTTGCCCATCTTCCAGCGTGGATGGTTTACTACCTCATCGGGAGAAAGGGCTTCAAATTTTTTCGCGTCTAAATTCTTTAACGGCCCGCCCGAGCCTGTAAGGTATATCTTCTTTAAGTCTTCCCTGTTGTGGCCGTTTAAGCACTGGAATATCGCGCTGTGCTCGGAATCGACAGGTATTATCTTCGTGCCGCGCTTCTTCGCGCGCGCGGTTATTATCCCGCCGGCCATGACGAGCGGCTCTTTGTTCGCGAGCGCGACTGTCCTGACCGAATCTATCGCGTATAATGTCGGCAAGAGCCCTGCCGCGCCGACTATCGAGACGAGCGTGATATCCGCGTCCTTATGCCCGGCTAGCTCGTTTATGCCTTCGTAGCCGCCTAATACCCTTATCCCGGTGCCTGATAGGGCCTTCCGGACGCCGTTTACCTTCGCTTCGTTGCATATCGCGACGGCTTTGGGGCGGAATTTCTTTGCCTGGCGGACGAGGAGGTCGGCGTTGGAATGAGCCGCGAGCCCGGCCACCGAGAACTCACGCGGGTGCCTCGCGATGACATCCAGCGCGTTAGCGCCGATAGAGCCCGTTGAACCCAGTATGTTTATCTTTTTCATTTGAGGAATTTAAGGGCGTAAAAATATAAGGTCGGCGCCGTGAACAAAATGCTGTCTATGAGGTCCAGCATCCCGCCCATCCCCGGGATAAGCACCGCCGAATCCTTGACCTGGCTGTCGCGTTTTATCAATGACTCGGTCAGGTCGCCTACCTGCGCCAACACCCCTAAAATACAGCCCAGGATGAACAGGTGATGCAGCGGGATAGACGGCAGGAACGACTTGCTTATCAGGGCGGCGGCCACGCTGCATACGAATCCGCCTATCGCCCCCTCGACGGATTTCTTCGGGCTTATCCTCGCTATGAGGCTGTGCTTGCCGAAATACGTCCCGACAAAATAAGCGCCTATATCGCCGATCTTCGTGACCAGGAGCAGGAACGCCACCAGCAGGCTCCCGGCCGGCAGGCCGTCAGGCTCTATGAGTTTCAACTTCAAGAGGAAACTGAACGTCCAGCTGATATAAAGAATGCCGAATATCATCGTCGAGACGCCGACTATCGCCTGGTCGCTCTCCCTGCGGGTGAACTGCAGGATGAATATGATGAGGAGTACGGCGATGATGAAAAGCAGTTCCCACCCTTTCGTGGGCTCGAAGGTGAAGTATATCGACGTCGGGACGAGGATGGCTATCGAGATCCCGCTTATCTTGAATATCGGTATCCCCTTCTTCTCGACGAGCGAATAGAACTCGTTGAGCGCCGCCGCTATCATGACGGTAAGGACCAGGCAGAAGAACCAGTCCGGCCAGACGAGGACGGTAAAGAACACGAATAAAATTATGAGGACCGAGCTTATCAGCCGCGGTATAAGGTTGTTATGGCTATTGCGGTTGTCATCCGCCTGTCCCGTCATGCCCCGAACCTTCTTTCGCGTTTCCTGTATTCCTTTATGGCGTCCATGAGGTCGTCCTTCCTGAAATCCGGCCAGAGTTTCGGCGTCACGTATAATTCCGCGTAAGATATCTGCCACAAAAGGAAATTTGATATCCGCATTTCGCCCGAGGTGCGGATCAGCAGGTCCGGGTCGGGCTGGCCGGCGGTATACAGGAACCCGCCGAATGAATCCTCGTCGAGATCGTCGACGCCGAGCTTGCCGGCCTTTACCTGCGAGGCGAACCTCTTAGCCGCGTCCACGATCTCACCCCTGCCGCTGTAATTGAGCGCGACGTTGAGCGTCATTTTTCCGCAATCGGCGGTCGCTTCCATCGCCTTTTTTAATTTAGGCCGCACGAAATCCGGCAGGGCGCCCATCCTGCCGATAAAATTAAGCCTTATGCCGTTCTTTAAAAAAGACTGTAATTCCTTGTCTATATATTCGTTAAGGAAGCGCATGAGCGCGTCGACTTCCGCTTTAGGGCGTTTCCAGTTCTCCGAGGAGAACGCGTAGAGCGTAAGGTGTTTTATGCCCAGTTCGCGGCACGACTTAATGACTTCCCTGACGGCCTTCATCCCGGCGCGGTGGCCCATTACTCGCGGCAGCCCGCGCTTTTTGGCCCACCTGCCGTTCCCGTCCATTATGACGGCGATATGCAAAGGAAGAACGTCTTTATCGGGCATCTTTAGGTATGGACTCTATAGTCTATCTCCGGAAAGATATTATCCTTCCATTCGATATCGGCGAGCCATCCTTCGTTGATGCGGTCCGCCTTTATATCATCATAGAGCCGGGTAAATCTCAATATATGGTCTTTGGTCCTCTTGACGGCGTACTGGACGACCGTGCCGGTCTTCATTATGAACGCCCAGTCGCTCGACTGCGCGAGCAGTAGTTCGCGCAGCGCCTGGTTGAGGGCGCGGCGCTGCAGGCCTGTCGCGTCCTTATAAGTATCGGCCAATTCCGTCATGCGGTCCGAGGCCTTATGCAGGTGCCTGTATATCCAATCGTTGGAGCCGTCGAGCCAGTGCTCGGCGTATCCCTTATAGCCCCAGCTCGACAACGACGGGGTCGAGACCTGGTTGCGGGGGTTCTGCTCGAGGTATTCCGAAGGCGTTATGGGCTTGACGGTCTTCTGGTCGTAATGCAGTTTCCTGAAAAGGAAATCGAGGAACATCGGCCCCTCGTACCACCAGTGGCCGTAGAGTTCGGCGTCGTAAGGGGCCACGATGATCGGCTTCTTCCCCATCACGTCGAAGAGGTACTCCGCCTGCTTCTCCCTGTTGTGCATGAAATTCCCGGCGTGCGCGCCTGCCGAGTCGCGGGCCCAGTCGGGATTATACGGTTCCTTCTGGTCGGTCTTGCCTGTTATCCTGTAATATTTTATGCCCGTGTTTATGCGTATGCCGGCCTCGTGGATGTAGGGCTTTATGTAGTCGAAGTCGAGGTCGAAACCGATATCGCGGTAGAAATCGCGGTAATTAAAATCGCCGGGATAGCCCTCGATGGAGCTCCAGACCTGTTTTGACGACTCGAAATCCCTGCCGAAGGCGGCGACGCCTGACTTGCAGAATATCGGCGCGTAGACGCCGTATTTCGGGCGCGGGCTGGCGTGGAGTATCGCGTGCGTATCTACGAAGAAATACCTTATTCCGGCTTCTTTCACGTGCCGGTCGACGCCGGGGTAATATCCGCATTCGGCGAGCCACGTGCCGCGCGGGCGCCTGCCGAAAAACCTTTCGTAATTATTCGCGCCGACCTGGACCTGCGCCTGGACCGATTTCGGGTTCACTTCCATAAGCGGCAGGAAGCCGTGCGTGGCGTTGCAGGTTATGATCTCGAGCTTGCCCATATCCTGGAATTCCTTGAAAGCGGCGAGGATGTTCTTGTGGTATTTGTCGACGAATATCTGCCGCGTCTCGATGAATTTTGCCTGGTACATCAGGGCGAGCCGGTTGAAGGCGGGTTCCCATCTCGTGCGTTCTACTTCTTTGGCGGAGAGTTCGATGAGGGATTCGAGGTGCCTCACGTACCTGTCCTGCAGGAGCGGGTCGGCGAGCATCGAACAGAGCGTCGGCGTGATAGACATCGTTATGCGGAAATCCACGCCGTCTTTGACCAACCCGTTATAGACGCTGATTAGCGGGATGTAGGTCTCGGTTATCGCCTCGTAAAGCCAGTCCTCCTCGAGGAAGTCCTCGTACTCCGGATGCCGTACATAAGGAAGATGGCTGTGCAGGACTATACAGAGATAGCCTTTTTCCATTTATTTTGTGTATTTCTTGACTATGGGCGTTATCGTGCGCTCTTCCGCCTTGTCGTGCGAGACACCCTTTACCGGTATCACCTGCTCCCCGTCGGGAAGCGCGAAACGCAGGGAAAACGACCCGTCCCGGTTGAGCTTTATGGGCCTGCCCTGGACTGTGACCGTCGCGTCCGGCTCGGTCGCGCCGTATACTATCAGCTCTGTGTTGACGACCATCCAGAAGCCGCGGAATTTCTCCGGGCGGACGAACGAGCTGATGCCGCCGGAGGCGAGCGCCTGCTGGAGTCGTTCCTTCATTATCTTTTTTATCTGGGCCTTGCCCGGCGACGCGCCGGCGAACCCGCCCCAGAGGCCGTAGAGCTTCAGGAACTGCTCCTCGATCGACATCCACTCTTCGTCGATGACGTCCGAGGCGTTGTCGCGCGGCGTGGAGACGATATTCGAGCGGGCTATGAGTATGAACTTCCCGCTCGATGTAATGACGCCCAGGTCCACGCACCAGGACCTGTCCGCCTCGCCGACGTTGATGTACCAGTTGACCGCGGCCGAATTGATGTCTATATCAAAAAACCTGTTGGCGTTCAAGCCGTTAAAATCCTTGCCGGTGACATCATAGACGCGCAGGACCTTCCTTAGGTTGTCCCAAGATGCGCTTGCCTCGCGCTCTATCTGCATGCGCCTTTCGTCGCCGACCTCCCAATAAGCGAATATCCAATGGGGGTCCCTCGTCATCACGACGATGCGCGTATCGCCGTATTTTGACGGCAGCTCCTCATGCTCCCATTGCCGCGGAGGCAGATACGGCGTTGGGCGCGGATAATATTTTGATTCCTCGGCCCTGTCGCGGCCCAATTCGACCCTTTGGGCCACGCCCGCAGTTATTTTCCTGACGGCGCGCGCTTTTCTGGCCTTTTTTAAGACGGGTCTGGCTTTCTTTCTCGCGGCCTTCACCGTTTTTTTCGTCTTTTTCACTATCTTTTTGACGGCCCTGGTTTTGGCCTTTGCCCTTTTCTTCATGAAAATCCGCCTCCCTTCCAATAATCAAACGTCGTCCCCGGATGATGAGGACGACGTTTTTTCGCTTCCGCTATCTAAAGCCGTCCTATTTAGTGTATTCCGACTCCTTCTCGTGTTCCTTTAGGAATTCGGATTCCGCTTTCGACATCCTGGGCAGTATTATTATCTCTACCCTTCTGTTCTTCTGCCTGCCTTCGATTGTATCGTTGGAGGCCACGGGGCGGTATTCGCCGTAACCGGTAGCCTGCAATTTCTTGGGCGCGATGCCCTTCTCCTCCAGATAATGGAGGACTGACGTCGCCCGCGCCGTAGAGAGTTCCCAGTTCGATTTCCAGCCGGATTTCTTTATCGGCTCGTTATCGGTGTGGCCCTCTACCGCGATGTTCCTGTCCGGGGCCTTATCGGTTATCACCTTCGCGACCTTATCCAGCACTTCATGCGCAGGCGTCTTTACCTTCGCCTTGCCGGAATCGAAGAGCACTTCGGCGAGGAACGTCACGACGAGGCCGCGTTCGCTCATCTCCACGCTGACGCCTTGTTCGCCCTTCAATCTCCTCTCGAGCTCGGCCCTGGCCGACTCAAGTTCCCTGTTCTCCTGGTCCCTCAATAATTTGAGGCGCTCGACCTCAGCCTTGAGGTCCTCTATCTTCCGCATATCGTTGGGGCTGCGCTTGTAGAAACCTACCGCGCAACCGGAGGCCGCAAAGACCGCGGCCAATAATAACGCGACGACGCCTAATCTGGATATCTTAAACATCACTTGCCTCCTTTTTTCGGTGTAGCCTTATCGAAATTGGTAACCGGGGCCGCCTCGTTCTCCGTGGTTCCGGCCGGTAAAATATATGTGCTTAGTTTCGCCCATGTCTTCGCGCCGACTTTGCCGTCTGCCTTAAGGCCGTTCGCGGCCTGGAATTCCTTTATAGCTTTCTTGGATTTGGCGCCTAATTTCCCGTCAATCGCGCCGGGATCGTACCCTGCGTTTTTAAGGGCGGCCTGTATCTGCCTGTTCTTTGTAGCTTCATCGGGAGCCAATTTGATGCCGGCTTCCTGGGGCTTGTTCTCTTTCATCTCTTCGGTTATAGGGGGATTGGGCTCGAGCTGTTCGGGTTTTACGAGTTCTATCTCCGGCTGCGAGGTGCCGAGCGACGCGGGCTGCTGTTCTGCGGGTTTTACTTTCCTGCCCATCGCCAGTACGACGCTGGACAACAGAAATATCGATATCACGGCCACCAAGGCTACCACAGCTCTTCTTGACATGCCCTATCTCCTTTAGTTGTTAGGCCCCTTTGCGGGTACCAGACTTTGTTTTATATTTTTCGACGGAACAAAACACGTAAGGTCCCAGTTCGCCTTTCCGCCGTAGACCGCGAATGAAATACCTGTTATCCTGGCGCCGTTGAGATCGAGGTCTTCCGGGTCGATCGTCCATTTTTCCCACTTGCCCGGCTCCGGTAAAGTACCGTCATATATCACCGGCTCGTCCTCGTTGAATACGAATACCTCTTCCTCTCCCTCGCGGTAGAGGCCGATCTCGCCTTCCCTGTCCTCCGCCTCGAACCTGAACGTCAACATTATCCCGGACGGGGGATCCTTGGGATCGAGATACACATATTGTTCCAGTACATAGCCGTCAGGGACGTCGACCGGGGCGGACCTGTAAGAATGCTCGGCCAAACCTTTTGCCGCCGGCTGCGTGTGGGACTTTTCACCGCTGTATTTTACCGCAGTATCCCAATCCCATGTCCCCTGGGTCACCGCTCCGGCGGGAAGAAAATCGTCGAAGATGACCGTTACTTCTTCTTCTACGGGTCTCGCCTGCGGAAACTCGGCCGGCTTCTCAGGCTGCGGTGCCGCCGGTGTTGCAGGGGGCGGCACAGGCGCCTCTGCGGCCGGCGACGTCGACGATGTCGCGGCCAAGGGCGCAGCAGTCATTGCCTTATCTTCAGGATTTGCCGAATTGAAAAAAGAAATCAAAGTGAGGGCTAAAACCGCTGAATAGAAAGGCCTCCGCACCGGAGCAACTCCTTTTTTTATCTTATCAAAAAAGCGCATCTATGTCAATTAAAAGCGGGTTCTTACCAGGTGTATAACGTAATAAGTCAACGCCGATATCGCCGCAGAGCAGGGAATGGTCAGTATCCATGCCCAAATTATCTGGCCCGCCACGCCCCATTTGACCGCGCTCAACCTTTTGAGCGAACCGACACCCATTATAGCGCCGGTGATGGTGTGCGTCGTGCTCACCGGGATGCCGAACGCCGAAGACATGAATAACGTCGCCGCGGCGCCTGACTCGGCGCAAAAACCGTCGACCGGCTTGAGTTTCGAAACCTTCTGGCCCATCGTCTTGACGATACGCCACCCGCCGAACATCGTGCCGAGAGCGATAGCCGCATGGCACGTCAGCACTATCCAAAGAGGGATATGGAATTTTGGCCCCAGGTAACCCGCGCTAAAGAGGAGGCTGGCGATAATGCCCATCGTCTTCTGCGCGTCATTGCCGCCGTGGCCCAAACTATAAAGCGCCGCTGATACAAGCTGCCCCTTCCTGAAAATATGGTCTACCCTTGTCGGTGAGCTCCTGCTAAAGAGCCAGTAGACCGCCACGCCGAAGGCCAACCCCAGGAAAAACCCGAGTATCGGCGAAACAAAAATAAAAGTCACCGTCTTAATAATACCTTTCCATACGAGCGCGCCGGTGCCGGCTTTTACCAATGCCGAGCCGACCAATCCTCCGATAAGCGCGTGCGAAGAACTTGTCGGGAGCCCGAAATACCATGTGATGATATTCCAGCCGCAGGCGCCCACGAGTGTCCCGAAAATGATCGTCTTGTCTATGATCGCGATATCGATTATCCCCTTGCCGATCGTGTTGGCGACGTGCAGGCCGAAGAAGAGGAACGCGATGAAATTAAAGAACGCCGCCCACATTACCGCGAAACGCGGGGAAAGCACTCTCGTTGAGACGACCGTTGCTATCGAATTCGCGGAATCGTGGAAACCGTTCAGAAAATCAAAGATCAGCGCGAAAGCGATCACCGGTATTATAAGCAGGAGCCCATCATGCATGCTTAAGGACTATACCCTCTATGATAACAGCTATGTCTTCGCATTTATCGGTGGCCGTCTCGAGATATTCGTAGATATCCCTCCACTTGATGACTTCAAGCGCGTCGGCCTTCTCGTCGAATAATTTCGCTACGGCTTCCCTCTGTATCCTGTCGCCCTCGTTCTCTAGGCGGTTTATCTCGATGCAATGCTCCATGACCTGGGAGTGTTTCAATTGCTTGAGTTTCGGCATCACGTAATTTATCTCTTCCGCCTGCTTCAAGATGACTTCCGCCATCTCTTTTATCTCCGGCGTAGGGGCCTTAAGTTTATAGAGGACCATACGCTCGGTAGCGGCCTCGATGAAGTCCATGACGTCATCGAGGGCCGCCGTGAGCTCGTGTATGTCTTCCCTGTCCAGGGGGGTCACAAACGTCGTGTTGAGTTTTTCCATTATCTCATGCGTGATCTGGTCGCTGTCGTGCTCGAGCCTTTCGAGCTTCGCGGCGTCCTCAGCCAAAGTGCTGAAATCGTTCGATATTTCTCTCAAGAGCTTCGCGCCCCTTAACAGGTTCTCGGCGCTTCTGACGAACATATCGAAGAACTTCACTTCTTTAGGTATCAGGCTGAACATGAGACTCCTCCGCGATGAGTTTGTGGTTTATCGTTGTTCTATTGTGTGTCGCCCAGGGACATCTCCTTCGAATCTCTCCTAGACCTAAGAATGACCCAAAGTATGACCGATATCCCGGCGATGCCTATAACTATGATGCCGGGGGTAAGGGTCTCGTTCTTTATCATGATGCCTACGATCAATAAAGCGACCATGTTCATGACTTTAATGAGCGGGTTCAGCGCGGGACCGGCCGTATCCTTTAAAGGATCTCCTACTGTATCGCCGGTAACCGAGGCCTTATGGGCTTCGGAGCCTTTTCCGCCGTACAGGCCGTCCTCTATCGTTTTCTTGGCATTATCCCAGGCGCCGCCTGCGTTAGACATAAATACCGCCAACAGCTGGCCCGAGAGGATCATGCCGGCGAGGAAACCGCCGAGCGCCTCTTTATGGAGCAACAAGCCGACAAGTATAGGAGCGAGTATCGCCAGGAGTCCCGGGCCGACAAGTTCGCTCTGCGCGGCCGCGGTGCAGATGCCGACCACGCGCCCGTAATCCGGCGTTTTCGTGCCTTCCCATATCTCTTTGTCCTTGAACTGGTTCCTTACTTCATGGACGATGAGAAATGCGGCGCGGCCTACTGCCCTTATCGTCATCGAGCTGAACAAGAACGGTATTGCGCCGCCGATCAGCAGGCCGATGAACACGTTCGGCTCTGAGATCGAGAGAGATGCCGCTATCTGCTCGTATGTTTGTCCGGTGGCTTTCGCGATGTCGGTGATATAAGCGTTAAATAGCGAAACGGCCGCTACGACTGCCGAACCTATCGCGATGCCTTTGGTGATAGCTTTTGTGGTATTGCCTACCGCGTCAAGGTCGGCCAGGGTCTGGCGCGCGGCCTTATCGAGATGCGCCATCTCGCCGATGCCGTTCGCGTTATCCGCGACCGGACCGAAGACATCCATCGAGATGTTGTTGCCGGTCAATGTCAACATGCCGATACCGCACATCGCGACGCCGTAAGCGATATACGTCGGGTTCGTGCCGGCGTAGATCAGGACCGAAGCGCCGATAGCCGCCGCGATTATCAGGATGGCCCAGACCGTCGACTCGTATCCGACGGCGATGCCGGTGATGATCGTGGTCGCGTGGCCGGTCTGCGTCGCTCTCGCGATGGACTTTACAGGCGCGGCTTCGGGTTTCGTGAAATATTCCGTCACGCGGTTTATGGTGATGGCCAGGATGATACCGACCATTGTCGTGTATACTGGCCTCATATCAAGCCCGGCCACGCCGAAGCTCGCCCAATTCGCAAGCTGCGTCTTCTCAGGGAACCTCAGATAATAGAACCCGATGGCGCAGAAACCGACGATCGAGACCGCGGCCGACGACCAGAAACCGACGTTGATGGCGTGCATCGCATTCCTGACCTTATCGCTCGTACGGACAAGGTAGGTGCCGAAGATGGAACTTAAAACTCCGACCGCGCGGACTAAGAGCGGGAATATGACGCCCTTGTGGCCGAACGACGCCCATCCGAGGATCATCGCCGAGACGATCGTGACTTCATAAGACTCGAAGATGTCAGCCGCCATGCCTGCGCAGTCGCCGACGTTATCGCCGACGTTATCGGCGATGGTCGCGGCATTCCTTGGATCATCTTCCGGGATGCCCTTTTCGATCTTCCCGACGAGGTCCGCGCCGACATCAGCGGCTTTCGTGTAGATACCTCCGCCGACCCTCATGAACAAAGCCAGGAGCGTGCCGCCGAAACCGAAACCGAGCAGGACTTCATACGCCTGCTCGCCGTATATCATGAATATTACCGTGCCGCCCAACAGCCCGAGGCCGTCGGTGAGCATACCGGTGATCGTTCCCGTGCGATAGGCGATCTTAAGCGCCTGGCCGAAGCTCGTCCTCGCGGCCGCGGCTACGCGGACATTTCCCTGGACAGCCAGGTTCATGCCGACGAAACCGACCATCGCCGAGAAGAACGCGCCCATCAAAAACGCGCACGACCTTCCTATCTGTATGTGCGTGGCGCCCGCGGTGAAATACAGCGCGGCCGTCAGGATGAACATCAAAAATACTATCGCCTTGAACTGGCGGCTTAAGTACGCGTTCGCGCCGATGCGGATGGCATCGGAGATCTCCTGCATCTTCGGCGTCCCTTTGTCATAGCGGAGCACCTGCGCCATCAAAAACCCGGCATATAAAAGACCGAGTATGGCGACACCAAGGATCGACCATAGCGCGAATTTTTCCATCACCGAAAAAGCCGGGCTGTACATGAAAGCGAACGCCTTGAACCCCTCGCCCGCGGGCGCAACGGCTTCCAACGCCAGCGCCATATTGGACAATAATACTAGTGCGGCAACAACTAAGAATAACTTAGACGACCTTTTCATTTTATTACTTCTTTCCTCCCATCTTGAATACCTGCTCACGCCTGCTACCAACAGAGACGAGTTCTATCTTTACGCCAATGAGGCTCTCGAGCTTCCTGAGGTACCTCTTGGCGTTAGTTGGTAATTTCGAGAAGCTCCCGGTGCCCGAGGTATCCTCTCCCCAGCCCGGAAGCTCTTCATAGACCGGCTCGACATCCCAGAGCATCTCGATGTTCGCCGGAAAATCTTTATATGTCTTTCCTTTATACTTGTACGCGACCGCGATCTTTATTGTCTCCAACTCGTCTAAGACATCGAGTTTCGTGACCACGATGGCATCGAGGCTGTTGACCAGCGCCGAGTGCCGGACTATCAGGCTGTCGAACCAGCCGCATCTCCTGGGCCGGCCGGTCGTCGCGCCGAACTCCTTGCCCTTCTGCCTTATGACTTCCATCAGGTCCGGGCCGAATTCGGTGGGAAAAGGCCCTTCCCCGACGCGCGTAGTATACGCCTTTACCACGCCGACTACTTTGTCGATCTTCGACGGACCGAGGCCTGTGCCGGTGCACGCGCCGCCGGCTGTCGCGTTGGAACTCGTGACATACGGGTACGTGCCGTGGTCGACGTCAAGGAGCGTCCCCTGCGCGCCTTCGAGCAGGAGCCTTTTTTTCTTCTTGACCGCCTCGTTTAAGATTATGGTGGTATTGCAGGCGTACTTCGCTATCTTCTTCCTGTATTCGACGAACTGGTTATAGATCTCGTAGAACGAGAACCCCGAATGGCCGTACAATTTCTGCAGGGTCTCGTTCTTTGCCGCGATATTCTCGCTTAATTTCTTTTTGAATAACTCGTCATCTAAAAGGTCTGCGAGCCTGATGCCGCACCTGCCGACCTTGTCGACATAACACGGCCCGATACCGCGGCCTGTCGTGCCGATCTTCTTGCGGCGCTCGCTTAGGCGGTCGATCTCCTTGTGATAAGGGAATATCAGGTGGACCTGGTCGCTGACCTTCAGGTTATCATCGACTTCTATCCCTTTGGAGCGCAAGCTTTCTATTTCGCTTATGAGCGCCTCCGGGTCTACGACGACGCCGTTGCCGATGACGCAGATCTTGCCTTTATGCAGTATCCCGGACGGGACAAGATGCAGGATGAACTCCTCGTTGCCGATGACCACGGTGTGGCCGGCGTTATTGCCGCCCTGGTACCGCACGATATAATCGGCGTCGCGGGAGAAGATATCTATTATCTTCCCCTTGCCCTCGTCTCCCCACTGCGCGCCTACTACGACTGTGTTTTTTGCCATATTAGAATTTTATCAGTTTGGCGTCCAGCACATGTTTCGCCGAACGTATCTCTTTCATGACCGGTTCCGGGACTTCCTCATCGAGGTTGAGGACCGTCATCGCGTGGCCGCCGACCTTCGTCCTCCCCAGCGTCATGCCTGCGATATTGATCTTGTGTTGGCCGAGCACGGTCCCTATCTGGCCGACGATCCCGGGCTTGTCCTCGTTCGAGAGTATCAAAAGATACCCGGTAGTCGAGGCCTCTACGTAGAAATCGTTTATCTTGACTATGCGCGGGTTCTTCCTCGGGGAGAGCGTGCCGGCAACCACAACCTTGCCCTTGTCGGTCTGCGCCTCGACGATTATGAGGTTTGCGAACTCCTCGGCCTGCGAGGTCTTCGTTTCAACGATCTTTATCCCGCGCTCCTTGGCTATGAACGATGCGTTGACGAAATTGACCGTCTCCTGGAGTACGGGCGTCAGCAGCCCTTTCAGGAAGGCGATCGTCACCGACGCGAGGTCATGCTCGATGATATCTCCGGAATATTGGACCTTCACTTCCGCTATCCTTGCATCGGCCAACTGCCCGACCACAAGCCCCATCTTTTCGGCAAGGGTAATATACGGCCGTATGACCTTGTATATCTCCGGGTCGACGCACGGGACGTTTACGGCGTTCCTGCAGCCGCGGCCCAGAAGCGCGTCGGCGACCTGCTTGGCGACCTCGATGGCGACGTTTACCTGCGCCTCCTCGGTGGACGCGCCCAAATGCGGCGTCGCGACGAGCTTTTCGTTCTTGAACATCGTGAAATCTTTCGGCGGTTCCTCCTCGTATACGTCGAGGGCCGCGCCCGCGACCTTGCCCGACTCGAGGGCCTTGATGAGCGCCTTCTCGTCGATGATGCCGCCGCGCGCGCAGTTGATCAGGCGCACGCCTTTTTTCATCTGCTCGAATTCCTTTTCGCCTATCAAGTGTTTCGTCTCGCTGGTTATAGGCGTGTGGACGGTGATGTAATCCGATTCAGTAATAATATCTTTTATTTCTACCAGCTCGACGCCGAGGTCGTTTGCCCTCGCGACCGTAAGGAACGGGTCGTAAGCAATGACCCTCATGCCGAACGCCATACCGCGCCTGGCGACTTCGGTGCCGATGCGGCCGAGGCCGATGATGCCGAGCGTCTTGCCGTAGAGCTCGACGCCCATATATTTATTCCTGTCCCATTTGCCTTCTTTTAACGAGGCGTTCGCGTTCGGGACGTTGCGCGACATCGAGAGCATCAAAGACCACGTGTGCTCGCAGGTGGATATCGTGTTTCCGGCCGGCGTATTCATGACGATGATACCGCGTTTCGAGGCGGCATCCGCGTCGACATTATCCAATCCGACGCCCGCGCGCCCGATGACCTTAAGTTTCGTCGCGGCTTCTATGATATCCTTGTTGACCTTGGTGCTGCTGCGGACGACGAGGGCGTCATAATCCTTTATGATCGCCTTGAGTTCCTCCGGCGGGAGCTTCAACTTCACATCCACCTGAAGTTCTTTTTCGTCCTTTAATACTTTTAACCCTTCTTCGGACAGCGCGTCGCTTACGAGCACCTTGTACATTTTGTCCTCTCCTCTTAGATTATTATAAGGGCACCGCAGATCATTATTGCCAGCCCTGCCAAAGCGTGCGTGTAACGTTCTATCTTCCTTGCCGGAAGCAGGTCAAGTCCTAATAAAGACACCGTGATGACGCCGATCATGGTGACGATCGTAACGGCTCCGAAGATGATCGTCACCACGGCCGCTTCCATCATGCTGTTCCTCATCGCCGGGTACATGACGAGAGGTATCAGCACCTCGCACGGCCCGAATATGAATATCGCGAAGAGCACCCACGGCGTTATGTTCGCCTCGCTGCCGCGGTCATGCACATGGAGATGCTCGTCGTTATGCGTATGGATCTTATTCCTGGCGGCCTGCCTCATTCCCCATATGAAATACACCAGGCCGAATGCTATGAACAGCCACGCCGCTATGCTGTCCCGCGCGGCATCGAAGGCTTTTATCTTGCTTAGCGCCACTCCGAGGGCGAGGCCTATTACCCCCAAAAGGACGGCGCTTAAAATATGCCCTATGCCGCACAAAAATGTTATAAAGACCGTCTTCGGCAAAGACCATTTGCGGGCGCGCGCGATCATTATAAAAGGAACATAATGGTCTGGGCCTGCTATCGTATGGAAGAAACCCAGTGATGCCGCCGTGGCGGCCAACACCATCGTTTCGCCAGACACTTAAATCTCCTATGCTGCTTCGACCGGACCCCTGTCGCGGCCTTCGAGCAATACTTCTTCGGCGGCCTCGACCCCTACTCCGGGTTCACCCCTGAATCCCATCTCGGCGAGCGCCATGCCGAGCACGGCGATCGTCATGAGTATGTCCGTATCCGTTATATAACCCATATGCGCGATGCGGATAACCTTGCCCTTAAGCTCGGCCTGGCCTCCGGCTATTCCCACGCCGTATTTATCCCTCATATGTTTTACGAGTTTCTCGCCGTCTATGCCTTCGGGTAAGCGCACAGCCGTAACGCCGTTCGAGGGCGCGGTCGGCGCGAAGAGCTTAAGCCCCATCGCCTCCATCGCCTCGCGGGTCGCGAGAGCCAGTATCTTGTGGCGGTTAAATATCACGTCGAGGCCTTCCTTCTTCATCATCCTCAGCGTCTCGCGCAGCGCGATGACCAGCGATATCGCCGGGGTGAAAGGAGTGTCCGTCGCATCGATCGCTTTTTTCGCCTTCTTAAGGCTAAGGTAATATCTCGGACTCTTGGATTTCTCGACCTTCTCCCACGCCTTCTTGCTCAAAGATATGAATGCGAGCCCCGGGGGTATCATGAGCCCCTTCTGCGAACCGGAGACCACGACGTCTATGCCCCAATCGTCGGTCTTTATATCTTCGGCTCCGAGGCCGGAGATCGCGTCGACCGCGATGACCGCGTTATGGGCCTTGGTTATCTGGGCTATCGCTTTGATGTCGGTCAGCACGCCGGTCGAGGTCTCGCACAGCGTCGTAAAGACCGCCTGTATGCCCGCGTCCTTCTTTAATTCCGCTTCGATGGCTTTCGGGTCGACCGCCTTGCCCCATTCAACGTTTATTATTATAGGAGTAATGCCGTATGCTTTGCAGAGTTCGGTCCATCTCTCGCCGAATTTACCGCCCTGAACGCATATCGCCTTATCGCCCGGCGAAAGCAGGTTGGCGACCGCGGCTTCCATGGCGCCGGTGCCCGAGGAGGTCAACGTTATTACGTCATTTTGCGTCTGGAAAACAAATTTTAAGAGTTCGCATACTTCCTTAAATATCTCCATGAACTCCGGGGTCCTGTGATGGATTATCGGTTCTGCCATGGCGAGCAATGCCTGAGGCGGGACAGGCGTGGGTCCCGGCGTCATAAGATAATTCTTTTTCATTCCTTACCCTCCTAGGTTTGTATTGGTAAATGTTGGTATACGGCGGCTTTCCTGCATTTCCTTTCAAGCGCTATCTCCAGGACCTGGTCCATATATTCGACGGGTATTATCTTTAAATCCTTTAATACGGCCTTCGGTATCTCCACGAGGTCCTTTTCGTTCTCTTTCGGTATTATGACCGTCTTGATGCCGACCATGTGCGCGGCGAGTATCTTTGACTTGAGCCCGCCTATCGGCAGGACTTTGCCTCGCAGGGTTATTTCGCCCGTCATCGCGACGTCTTTTTTTACCGGGCATTTCGTCAGGCTCGATACAAGCGCGGTCGCCATCGTGATGCCGGCCGACGGGCCGTCCTTCGGTATCGCGCCTTCAGGTACGTGTATATGGATATCCAGTTTCTTATAAAAATTATCATCTATGCCGAATTCCCTGGCGTGCGAGCGGATATAACTCAACGCCGCCTGCGCCGATTCCTGCATGACCTCGCCGAGTTTTCCGGTCAGGGTCAATTTCCCTTTTCCGGTCATGAGGGTCGATTCTATGGAGATGATATCGCCGCCCGCCTCTGTCCAGGCAAGCCCCGTGGAGACACCGACCTCGTTCTTCTCTTCCTTCTTCGGCTCGGTGAACTGGACCGGGCCGAGATATTTCTCGATCCGCTTTCCGGTAAGGCGAATCTTCAGGTCCTTCTCTTTCTTCACGACGTCCTTGGCTATCCGCCTGCAGACGCGCGCTATCTCGCGCTCGAGGTTCCGGACGCCCGCCTCGCGCGTATACCTGCGCACTATCCTTAATATGGCATCCGCAGTGAATTTTATATTCTCTTCCTTAAGGCCGTGCAGTTTTATCTGCTTGGGGATAAGGAACCCCTGCGCGATCTTCACCTTTTCGTATTCGGTATAACCCGAAAGTTTTATCATCTCCATCCTGTCCTGCAGGGGCAGGGGTATATTGTCCTGGAAGTTCGCTGTCGTAATGAACATGACATCCGAGAGGTCGAACTCCACTTCGAGATAATGGTCGGAAAATGTCGAATTCTGCTCCGGGTCGAGCACCTCGAGCAGCGCCGCGGCGGGGTCGCCCCTGAAATCCGTGGACATCTTGTCGACCTCGTCGAGCAAAAAGACCGGGTTCCTCGATTTCGCTTTCCTTATGGATTGTACGACGCGGCCCGGGAGGGATCCGATATATGTCCTGCGGTGGCCGCGTATCTCGGCCTCGTCACGAACGCCTCCGAGGGAGACGCGGACGAAATTGCGGCCGAGCGTCCGGGCGATGGACTTCGCCAGCGAGGTCTTTCCCACGCCGGGAGGCCCGACGAAACAGAGTATCTGGCCCTTCATCGACTTTACGAGCTTGCGGACGGCAAGGTATTCGAGGATCCTTTCCTTCGGTTTCTCGAGGCCGTAATGGTCCTCGTTCAATATCTTCTCGGCGTTCTTGATGTCGAGGTTGTCGTCGGTCTTGACAGACCACGGCAGCGCGACGAGCCAGTCGATGTAATTACGCGAGACGGTCGCCTCCGGGGAGGTCGGGTACATCCTCGAGAGTTTCTCGACCTCGCGCAGCGCTATATCCAGCGCTTCCTTCGGCATCTTCGCCTGTTTTATCTTCTCCTTAAGGTCATCAAGCTCGTTCTTATAATCGTCCTTCTGGCCGAGCTCTTTCTCTATGGCCTTAAGCTGTTCCTGGAGGAAATATTCCTTTTGCGCTTTCTCTATCTGCTTCCTGACGGTAGATGATATCTTTTTTTCTATCTGGAGTATGCCGATCTCGGAATTGAGGACTTCGGTAAGGCGCTTGATCCTCTCGACCGGATCGATGATCTCGAGTATCACCTGCCTCTCCGCGACCCTCATCGTGAGATACGACGCGACCGTGTCCGCCATCTGGTCCGGGTCCGGGATGTTCGCGATCGTCGCGAACGCCTCGGTCGGGACGCGCTGGTTCAGTTTGACATACTCCTCGAACTGGTTGACCAGCGAGCGCATCTGCGCCTCGACCTCGATCGTCTTCTCGACCGGCACTGAGGCGTATTCGATCCCTGCATTAAGATATTCCTTGGTAGGCAGGAGTTTCTTTACCTTCGCGCGGTAGAGCCCCTCGACGAGTAACTTATACGAGCCGTCCGGCAGTTTTACCGACTGGATTATCTGGCCGACCGTGCCGGACTGGTAGATATCGTCAAGCGAAGGTTCCTCGACCTTTACCGATCTCTGCGCGCAGAGAAGGATCGTCTTATCTTTGGATAAGGCTTCCTCGACCGCGGCTATGGACTTCTCGCGCCCGACCACAAGGGGGACGACCATAAAAGGAAATACGACCATATCCCTCAGGGGCAGAAGCGGCAATGACTCTTTTAACTGGTGTTCTTTTTTCATATTCTATGGATAGGGAATAAAGTTATTTTTTCTTTCCGGTTATGACTTCATCGACCAGGCCGTAGGTCTTCGCCTCTTCGGCGCTCAGGAAATAATCCCTGTCCGTGTCTTTCTTTATCTTGTCGAGCGGCTGGCCTGTGTGCTTGGCGAGTATCTCTTCTATCTTGTCGCGCATCCTCAATATCTCTTTCGCCTGGATGCTTATATCCGCGGCCGCGCCCTGCGTCCCGCCCCAGGGCTGGTGCATCATTATGCGCGCGTTCGGGAGGGCGAACCTCTTGCCCTTCGTGCCGGCGGCTAAAAGTATCGCGCCCATAGAGGTCGCCTGTCCGATGCAGTAAGTGCAGACATCGGGTTTCAAGAACTGTATCGTATCGTAGACCGCGAGTCCGGAAGTCACGACCCCGCCCGGCGTATTTATGTATACGCTGATGTCCTTATCGGGATCTTCCATCTGCAGGAAGAGCAGCTGGGCGATGACAAGGTTGGCGACGACATCGTCTATCGGAGTGCCGATAAATATTATCCTGTCCTTAAGGAGCCTCGAATAGATGTCATACGCGCGTTCCCCGCGCCCTGACTGCTCGACTACCATGGGAACGAGCATCTGCGACCGTTCCTTGTCTGCCATTTTAGACCTCCTCTATTTTCGCGTTTTCAATGAGGAACTCCATCGCCTTGTCCTGCGATATCTCGGCTTTAATGTCTTCCATGAGGTTATTTTCTTCGAGATATTTTTTCGCTTCCTCTGCCGTCTTCTTGGCTCGCGCCGCCAAAAGCTCGACGCGCTTGCTGATATCCTCTTCGGACGCTGCCAGCTTCTCCAGCTCGGCGATCTTATCGAGTATAAAATACGACTTCACTCGCCTGACCGCCTCGTCCCTGAATTTCTGTTTCATGGCGGCCTCTTCCTTCTCGATATCCTCTTTCTTATATCCCATATACTGGAGCCTGTTCTGCGCGTCTTTTAACAGGTGCTCGGCCTCCGTGTCCACCATCATCTCCGGGGCCTCGAAATTCGCGCCCTTGATGAGCTGGCCTACGAGGTCCTCTTCCACCTTGAACCTCGCCTCCTGTTCCTTCGCCTTGGTGAGCTCTTCGCGGATATTCCCGCGAAGCTCGAGCAGGGACTTGAACCCGCCGACGTCCTTGGCGAACTCGTCGTCGATCGCCGGCGCTATCTTCTCCTTGACCTGGTTGACGGTTATTATGAATACGGCCTGTTTTCCGGCCTGCTCCTTGCGCGGATAATTCAGCGGCATTATGGTATTGACCGTCCTCGTATCGCCGGGGACCGCGCCCAAAAGCTGGCTCATGAACTCGGGTTTCGTAGATTTCGGGTTGAGCGGGAACCAGACGTTCTCGTTCTTCTCGCCGGGCTTGGCCTCTACCGATATCTCGACGTCGCAAAGGCACCAGTCGTTCTCCTTCGCCGGGCGC
This sequence comes from Candidatus Omnitrophota bacterium, assembly GCA_041653595.1. NCBI lineage: Bacteria > Pseudomonadati > Candidatus Omnitrophota > Candidatus Omnitrophota bacterium. The sequence continues at coordinate 39,781 of JBAZFB010000007.1, forward strand.
CCCTCGACATCCTTAAGCTGGGAGTGCCTCTCCTGGAGGTCCTCTATCACCTTATCGACATCCTCGGTCGCGACCTGGGCTTTCTGCCTCACGGCCTTGAGGCCTTTGTAGTTCTTCAATTTCACTTCGGGCCGCACGTGGACCTCCGCCTTGAACGAGAGCTGCTTCTCCGCCTCGAAAATTATATCGGTAACCGACGGCATGCCTATCATGTCGATGCCGGCGTCTTTTACCGCCTTCATCACCGCCTCGCCGATGAGGCGCTTCTTGACCTCCTCGCCGGCCTTGTCCTTATAATGCGTCTCCACGAGATAGCGCGGGGCCTTGCCTACCCTGTAACCCGGCACCTCGGCGTATTTCTCGATCTCGCCGATTATCTCTTCGTATTTATTTTTTATATGGTCCGCGGGGACCTCTATCTCGAAACCCCTGCGCGAACCTCCAAGGTCTTTGCTTTTTACTTTCATGATGATCGCTTCAGGTCTTTATCAGACCGAAGTCACCGTCCTTTCTCTTATATATTACATTTATCCTGTTGTCCTCGGCGCTCCTGAAGACGATGAATTCGCCCTTCGATATCTTCAACTCCTCCACGGCTTCCTCGACCGACATAGGTTTCTCGGCGACGCGCTGGGTCTCGACTATCCTCGGGCCGGCGGCCTCCCTTTCGGGCCTGAAGACGCCCCTTATCGCGGATAACGACCTGGCCGCGAGCTCCCTGATCCTGCCGGAAGAGCCTTTTACCCTGTGCTCCTTTATCTTGTCGTGGAGTTTCCTCAACTGTTTTTCGAGGGAAGCGATCGCCGCGTCGATCGACGCGTACATATCCGAGGTCGTCTCGGTCGCGGTCAGCTTGAAGTGCTTGCCGATTACCGTCAGCTCGGCGACGTGGCGGAACTTCTCGACCGAAAGGATGACGTGCGACTCGAGGATCTTGTGGTAGAATTTGTCCAGCTTCGCTATCTTATCGTTTACGTGGGCCTTCATGCCTTCCGTGACATCAAAATGCCTGCCCGTGATGACTACGTCCATGTTACCTCCTTAAGTATCGGCCACTCACCCTCTTTTAGCTAAAACATCTTTAGGGTGAGCAACTTCGTTGCTCACATTCTAAACTTTTCGCCTAAGTAGATCTGCCTCGCCTTCGGGTCGGAGATGAGCTCTTCCGCGGTGCCGGATATCAGGACTTTTCCGTCGGACATTATATAAGACCTGTCGGTTATGGAAAGCGTTTCGCGGACATTATGGTCGGTCAAAAGTATGCCGAGCCCTTTCTCCCTCAGCGAACAGATTATCTCCTGGCACTCGGCGACCGCTATCGGGTCGATGCCCGAGAACGGTTCATCTAACAATATGAAAGTGGGTTCGGTCACTAGCGCGCGGGTTATCTCCAGGCGCCTGCGCTCGCCGCCGGACAAAGTATAGGCGTAGTTCCTGGCGAGATGCGATATCCTCAATTCGCCCAGGAGCATCTCAAGCCTCTTGCGGCGCTCCTTCTTCGATATCCTTAGCGTCTCGAGGATGGCCATTATATTCTCCTCGACGGTAAGTTTCCTGAATATCGACGGCTCCTGCGCAAGGTATCCTATGCCGCAGCGGGCGCGCCTGTGCATCGGCAGGCCGGTTATCTCCTGGTTATCAAAGAATATCTGGCCGCTATCCGGCTCGACCAGGCCGACTATCATATAAAAGGTCGTCGTCTTCCCCGCGCCGTTAGGCCCGAGCAGTCCAACTATCTCTCCGCGCCTGACCGATATATCGACCCCGTTGACAACGCGGCGGCGGTTATATGTCTTTTGGAGACCCTTCGTTTCGAGGAGGTGCATCAAAGATCCTTATTTTTGCTTTTCTTTCTTATCTTCGGGATATATCATTACCTTTGGAGATCCCGTGAGGATGACCTTCTGCTCAGGCGCGAGGTAAGTCGCCTCGTCGCTGTACGTCCAGCTGCCTTCCCTCATTATCTTCACGTTGCCCCTGGCTACTATTTTCGAGACCTGCTTTGTCTTCGTGTCGTAATATGCCGTCGCCGTGTCGCAGAATACCTGGCCGCGCTCGTCTTCTACCTTGACGTTCTTGTTGAAGACGGCGTAGCTTTTGCCGTAATCTATCTCCATCGGCCCGTCGCAGGTTATGGTCGTAGGCGTTTTAGTGGCGAACTCGCCTACGCTCTTTCCCTTTGCGTCGGACTTCATCACGACCGGCTTATCGGTCACTACCTTCTGTTCGGCGTTCTTCCAGTCGAGCGCGTCGGTCTTCATCTCCGTGCCGTTAGTGCCGGTCACGACGACGTTCGACTCGAAATGCGCGTCGTTCGAACCCCTGTTGAATGAGCCTTTGTCGGCCGTAAGCGTCATGTCGCTCTGGTCGCCGTAGGCCTTAGCGACGATATCGGTAAGATTGACCACCTCGGAGACTATATCCGCGGATTTGCCCTGGACCTCCCATTTCTTCTTGCCGGTCTTCTCGAAACCGGACAGCGAGAACGCCATCATCCTCTGGTCGCCCGAGATCTCCGCCTCTTCCTCGGGCGGGGCCGGCGCTTTCGCCTGTTTGCCTTCACAGCCCGTGAACAAGAACACCACCAGCAGGGCGGTCGCGACCTTATTTAATCTCATTTTGAGCCCTTCATTTCATTCAGGACGAACCCTTTCGCAGTCTGGGGGTTCGTCTTCCATCTGTTATGCATCCAGACCCATTGCGAAGGGTACTTCCGTATATACGACTCGACGACCTTCGACCACTTTTCCGTATTTATTTTTATATCGTTCTCTTTATTTCCGGTTATCTCGAGCTCGAGCGGCTCCTCGACATATATGGTGTGGCTATTCCCCTCGCGCACTATGAACATCGGGATTATCGGCACGGCCGTTGCGAGGGCAAGTATGACCGGCGCGGTCGGCGTGTAAGCCGGACGCCCGAAGAAATCCACAAAAACCCCGTCGACGGAGGATATATCCTGGTCGGCAAGTATCGCGATCGATTGCCCGCCGCGCAGCAGCCTGAGTATCGTCTTTACCGACTCGTCCCGCATCACGACGTTGACGCCCATCTTCCGGCGCAGGCCGTTCATCCAATCGTCAAACTTCACGTAACGCAGCCTCCGGGCGAGGACGTTCACCGGGTATTTTTTGAGGCCGAACCATCCGGCAAGGAGCTCCCAGTTGCCTAGATGCGCCGAGAGGACTATAAAACCCCTCTTCTGCGAAAGAGCCTTGTCTACTATATCGAGGCCTCTTATCCTGACGTGCCTGTCTATGTTCCGGGTGGTCAGTTTAGAAGCGCTTAATATCTCAAAAAGGTTCTCGCCTAAATTGCGGAAGATACCCTTGGCGATAGCCCTTATTTCAGCTTCGGTCTTCTCTCCCTTGAACGCGATCCTGAGGTTCTCTATCGCGCTCTTCCTGTGGCCGGGCACCAAAAAAAAGGCGCACTCTCCCATTCGCCTGCCTAAAAATTTGTTAATTTTTATCGGGAAGAGAAGCGAGATAAAACTGGCTGTCCTAAGAAGGTAATAAAGATACCTTCTCCTGATTCTGTGCTTCACAACGGGTTATAATAGCAAAAGATATGCGTGAAGTCAAGCGCTAACGCCCTATCCTGAGGGTCCTTATCTCATCGCCGGACTTGACGGTCACGGCGTCTTTCGTTATCTCCAATATCTTGTATCCCGATACCTGGTCGCCTACTTTCGCCACCTTGCCGTCTATTATGCAATAGCTCTTCCCGGGGTCGCAGAAGATCCCGCTAAGAGATGCCGGGCCTGCGCCGGCCTCGGCCGGCCCGCCGCCGATCGCGAACGGGTCCCTGCCCCAGGATTTGAACGAGCTTGTCATACGCTCTTTTTGGAAGACGGGTTTTTGGGCCGGGGCTGCGGCCGCGGGAGCGGTTTTCGCCTCCTCCGGCTTTTTAGCGCGCGGCTTCAGGACGGCCATCGCGGTAACGGCAATAAATATCGCGATGACTACCCCAAGGATGACTAATTGCTGTTTATTCTTGTCCACTTTCGGCCTCTTCCAGGGTATACGTGAACACCTTCATATCCACTATTAATTTCGGGAACGTCCTCTCGTCTTTCGCGATCCGGAATTCCGGGACGGCCGCAAAACTGCTCTCCAGACTATCCAACGATCCGAGATAATCCCCGAGGCTCTTATAGGCCGCCCTCATCTTTATGTCTATGGGTAACGCCTTGCAATTGAACGCCGCGGACATCTCAGGGAGCGGTTCGGCCGGCTGGGGCGTTATCGAGATGAAATCTATGTTGAGACCCTTACCCTTCTTCGCCAACTCCTCGAGTATAGCCGGCGTCGGGCTCTTTGAAGGGAGCCGCTTGCGCAGGTCCCCGACTTTCGCCTCTACCCCGGCCTTATCCAATTTGAACGCGGAAAGTTTATTGCGACCGGCGGTAAGCTGGGCATTGAGCTCGCGCCAGGTCTTCTTCTTCTCGGCCAGTTCCTTCCTCGCCGGAGCGAGAACCACCGCGAACAGAATAAGGAATATGACGATCCCGGTGATGACCGCCACAGCCGTCTTATTCTTCTTCAGTCCTATATTTTTCAGAACAGGCATTTGATATCGAACTCCGTATTTGAATTCATGCCTTCGCCCATCTTGGCGTTCAATAGCGTCACGCTCTTGAACATGCCTCCTTCAAGCGACGATATGATGCCGGACAGGGCCTTTTCGCGGTTCTTGACGTCGCCTGTGATCTGGCCGCTTATCTCTAAACCGGACGCGTCAGCCTTAAGGCTCGAGAGGACCGCGTATTTCGGGAGCCTGTTGCTGAGTTCTTTTAACGCCTCTTTCCACGGCGGGATGCCTGAGAGGACCGAGTCGATAAACGCCTTCCTTTCGGAGAGTTCTACCGCGAGGCGCTCATAATGCGATGTTATCTCCAGCTGGGGTTTCATGACCTCCATCTCCTTTATCCCGTAGCTTATCTTCTTGTCGTAGTTAGCCAGCTGCATCCTCATGCCGATAAAAGAGAGCACCAGGGAAACGGCGACCGCGGCTACCACCGACTCGACCGCCGCTTTCTCGAATGTGCGTATGGTCTTTTGTTTTAATTCCGGCGGCAAAAGGTTTATCCCCCGGCCCTCGCTTAAGGCCGCGCCTACGGCGTTGGCGAAGATGCCTGATGCCGGGGCCGGATCGGCGAGCGCGCCCTTTTCCAGAGAGATCCCCTTAAATGGGTCTCCCTGAGAGACCGGAACGCCGATGTTCTCCTGTAAAAATTCCGCCAGTCCCTTTATCGACGCGCCGCCTCCGGTTAGGAAGACCGACCCGACCTTGTCTCCGGACGATTCGTTCCCGTAATAGTGGAGGGACCGGTCGATCTCCTGCGCCAGCCGTTCCGCCGCCGGGCGGTTCAGGTCTTTGGTGATCGCGGCGGCGCCTGAATTGACATTTCTTGTGAACGCAAGATAACCGTCTTTTATGATATTTATCCCGGTATAATTATGCCCGATATCCACGACCGCGGCGGCCTCGCCTCCCTTAAGGCCCATGCGGTTCGACAGCTTCTCTATGGCAATAGGCGGCGGGAAGAGCGCGGCCGGGCTGATGCCCGCCCCGGCGAGGGCTCCCACTATACTGTCTACCGCCTTTGCCGGCATCACGGCCAGCTTCACTTTGTATTTGCTTACGCCTCCCTCGGCGGTCTCCTGCAGTTTGTAATCAATAAGGAGCTCGTCAAGCGGCAGGGATACCTTCTCTTTCACCTGCCATCTCACTGCCTCGGGTATCTCCCGGTCCGACATCTTTGGTATCGTGAAATAACGCAGGCATCCTTCCGGGCAATCGGCTACGCAGGTGACCCTGGCGGATTTGACACTCATGCCGGCCACGGCCTTCTTTACGCCTTCCTCTTTCGGGACGAGGCCGGCTTTTTTTAAAATGATATCTCCGGCAGGCCCGGTCCCTATCTCGACCGCTTTTATCGCCGAGGAACCGATATCTATGCCTATATATATCTCTTTCTTTTTGAAATTCATTGCTCGTAACTCTCTTTCCAGGAAGAGCATGCAAGGAACTTGCCGCTTCCATCGTCCGTATAGACGGCGACGAGGCGCGCTTTTATCTCTTTCCCCGTTGCGGGGAGGTCAAGAGGCATCTTGCCCCGCACATCGATAGTTAACGTATCGGAAACGCGGGTGACCGCTACATACTCGACCGTCCCGTCGCCGAGCGGTATGGGCGCGGGAACGGCCGCGACCGGACGCCCGGCCCGCACATCGCTCAATATATTGTCAACGCCTGCCTGGGCCAGATATAACGCCTTCGCATCGTCGAGCTGAAATCCGGCGGATCTTGTATTGGAAGAGACCATGGATACTATAGCCATCGTCATGACGGCGAGGGCCGTCATGAACACAAATGTGATTATCAGCGCGAAACCACGCCCTCTCATATGCCCCTCGGCCTGACTTTAGCCATGAATTGGATCGATTCCGCCCCGCTCGCAAATGTCAGGTCGATCCCCACGACCCTTATCTGGGACGGGACTATCACGAGCATCGGGTTGGTGTTATCATCGGGCCTGTAATACCTGAACGCCAGCGACTGGACGTTCCGCGCCACCACCGGCCCGCCGGCGCCGTCCTGCGTGCGCAGCAGGTTGCCGCGCGCCAGCCGGTAGCGGATGGTCTCCTGGCTGCCGTCGCCGTCGACATCCGCGAGGAAAGTCAGGCTGCGGGTGTCCGTCGGCGCTATAAAAGACGTGGCCTGCCTCAGGTCGCATGACATAGTATTCAGTCCGTAAGATATATCTTTAATGAAACCTCCCCTCGTCATTTCTTCGCCCAATATCCTTAACCCGACCATGTAAGTAAGGGCTATGGCGCACATTAAAACGGAAACGAGCGCCATATTAAAGACGACCTCTATCAGGGTGAGGCCGCGCCCGTCCCTAATTGACATCCGAGACATACGTGACTAAGGATATCTTCACGTCTCCCGACCTTTGCCTCCAATAGATATTGACCGTTACCTGTTTAAGGTTCGGTTTAGCGCCCAGGACCAGGACCTCCCTCTCAAATAACGCGTAAGGGCTGCCTGCCGCCGTCCTCGCCTCGGGGACTATCGAGGCATACGGGACGTTGCGAATCTCTTCCATCTTCACCTGCGCAAGCGCGGTAGCGAGCACCGTATTCTCGTTCTCGACGCTGCCGTAAATGCCCATACTTAATATTTGCAGCAGCACTACCGCGCCGGCCGCGAAAAGCGCGATCACGATCAGGATCTCTATCAGCGTAAAACCGCGCGCGCCGATTTTGGCCAAAAGCTAAAAACCTCCCGAACCCGGAGTCCCGTTTGAGACGAAGATATCATCGCCTGTCGCGCCTGCGGGATTCACCGTTCCCGTGGCGCTGATACCTGTTATCGTAGCCGTCCTGTTGGGGCCGAGAGACCAGATCACATAATACGCTCCGCTGACCGCATATCTGTACTGCGTCGTCGCCGAGGCGCCGAACGGGTCATATAAAACAGAGCCTAGTATCTGCGGGATGGCCGTCGTCAACTGGGTCTCCCAACTACCGCCCGCTGCCGGATACGTATGCGGGTTGCGGTGCATATACCACGATTCTACCGCTGCCTGCAACGTCCTCAATTCCGCGGCGGCCTTGGTCGTGTTGCCCTCGTCGCGCATGCCTCCGAACCTCGGCAGGGCGATCCCTATCAGTATCGCGATGACCATGATGACGATAAGAAGTTCTACAAGCGTAAACCCCTTCCTCATCTTACTTCCTCCTTTCGTTAATGGTAGATGGTGAACATCTACCATTCGCGCTTGACGCATATGTCAAGCGCTCACCTTCTTAACACTTTTACCAGGTCGAACATAGGAACCAATATCGAGGCCATGATGACGGCCACGACACTACCCATTATCAATAAAAATGCCGGCTCGAGAAGGGACGTGAGCCTCTTTATGTGATAAGCGACGGCCGCCTCGTAGAGATCGGCGACCTTATTCAGCATTATGTCGAGGTTGCCGGTCTCCTCGCCTGCCGCGATCATCTGGACCGTATCCGGAGGGAACTCCGCGCTCGCTTTAAGCGGCTCTGATATCTTGCTCCCGCCGCGCACCGCCTCGCGCGCTTTCGCGACCACGCGCGATAAGACCTCGTTGCCGATAGTCGCCTCGAGTATCTCCAGCGATTCGAGTATATCCACGCCGCTCGCCGAAAGCGTGGAGAGCATCCGGGCGAACCTGGCTATGGCCGCCTTGCGGATGAGCGGACCGACCACCGGGACGGCGAGTTTAAGGCCGTCGACCTTTAAGCGCCCTCCGCGGGTATCCGCGTAGATACGCGCGGCCAGGAAAAGCGCGGTCAGGCCGAGGGCGAAAATGTACCAGTAATCTTTTATCGCCATCCCCGCGCCGTAGAGTATGCGCGTGACGATCGGGAGCGGAATATTTGCCCGCAAGAATATATCCGCGAACTTCGGTATTATGAACGTAACTATGAATAAAATAACGACGGCCGCGGCTACGGACAGGACCGCGGGATACAATAACGCGCCGCTGACCTTCTGCCTAAGGTCCAGCTCGTTCTCGCCGAAATCGGCCAGCCTCTTCAACACGAGGGAAAGGTTGCCGCTCGCCTCGCCCGCCTTGACCATGCTTATCGTGAGCCTGGAAAAAGCCAGCGGGTGGGCCATAAGCGCCTCAGAGAGCGAAGAACCTGTCTCCACCTTGACCGTGACGTCTTCCAGTAATTTTCTAAGCCTCCTGTTCTCCGTCTGAGCGGAGATGGTCCTAAGCGAGGTCAAGAGGGGCAATCCCGCTTCGAGCATATTCGATAATTGGATATTAAAGAATATCATATCCTCGGGTTTTATGCCCCCGAACCCGCCGATAAAGTCCCCGACAGAAAATCCGCCGGAGGCGACCGAGACCCCGGTTATAACATACCCCATCTTGCGGAGTTTTTCGACGAGATCGGCCTCTGCCGGAGCTTCCATCACCCCTTCCACGAATTTCCCCGATTCGTCTCTCGCCTTATAGCGGTATAGGGACATGCCTATTCTTCCTGTTGGGTGACCCTCAGGACTTCCTCGAGGGTAGTTATGCCGGCCTTGACCTTCTCTATGCCGTCCTCCTGCATCGTCTTCATTCCGTTCTTGATAGCGGCCTTCCTTATCTCCGCGGAAGAGGATTTTGCGACGGTAAGCGCCCTTATGGCGTCGTCGGGAAGCATCAATTCGAATATGCCGACCCTGCCTTTATACCCGGTATGCAGGCACTTGTCGCAGCCCCTGCCGCGGTAAAACTTTACCTGTTTCGATGATGACAGGCCCACCTCTTCCGATAATTTCGCGGAGGGGACGTAGTTCTCCCTGCAATCCTTGCATATGACGCGGACGAGCCTCTGGGCTATGACGGCCAGGACCGAAGAGCTGACCAGGAACGGTTCGACGCCCATGTCCACGAGGCGCGCGACCGCGCCGGGAGCGTCGTTGGTATGGAGCGTGGATAATACGAGATGGCCGGTAAGCGCCGCCTGTATCGCCACCTCGGCGGTGTCGAGGTCGCGGATCTCGCCGACCATTATGATGTCCGGGTCCTGCCGGAGGATGGAACGCAGGCCGTTCGCGAAAGTGAGCCCGGCCTTCGTATTTATCTGCATCTGCCGCACGAGCTTCAACCTGTATTCGATCGGATCCTCTATCGTCACGATATTCTTTTCCGGGGAATTTATGGTGCTTAACGAGGAATAGAGCGTGGTCGTCTTTCCGGAGCCGGTCGGGCCGGTCACGAGTATTATGCCGTAAGGCCTGCGTATAAGTTTCTCGTATACGTTAAGCATCTCCCGGGAGAAACCGAGTTCGCTCAATCCCAAGAGGATGCTGTTCAGGTCGAGGAGCCTTATGACGACATTCTCGCCGTATACGGTAGGTATCGTCGAGACCCTGCAGTCTATCTGGCGGTTCTCGATCTTCAGCTGGAACCTCCCGTCCTGGGGGACCCTCCTCTCCGCGATATCCATTCCCGAGAGGATCTTTATCCTCGATATTATCGCCGACTGGAGGTCTTTCGGCGGGGAGATGACCTCGTGCAGGACGCCGTCAACCCTGTATCTCGTCCCCAGGAAGATCTCGTCGGGTTCTATGTGTATATCCGAGGCCCCGGCCTTTATCGCCTCGCTTATCAGGAGATTCACGAGCTTGACTATCGGCGCCTCCTCGACGAGCCCCTGCAGGGCCTTGAGGTCGGATTCCGCGCCCTCTTTTATCTGAAATTTATCTTTATCGACGGATTTTACGATATCATCCATCGTCCCGCGCGCGCCGTAATACTGGTCGAAGGCCCCGATAAGTTCCTTCTCCGGGACGACGACAGGCTCCACTTCGCATTTGGCCTTAAGGCGGGCTTCGTCCAGGGCAAAGATATCCAGCGGGTCTACCATGGCGATGGTAAGGGTCCCTCCGATCTTGAATAAAGGAAGGATCATGTTCTTTCTGCAGAAATTTTCGGGGAGGATATCGATGACTTTTGGGTCGATGAAATAATTCGAGAAATCTATGCGCGGGATGCCGAGCTGCTGCTCGAAAAAGGAGATGATGGCGTCCTCTTCGACCATGCCGAGCCTTGTCAGGACGCGGCGAAGAGGCTCTTTTGTCCTGTCGGCCTCCTCCTTAGCCTTCTTGAGCTTCTCCGGAGTAACAAGGCCGCGCTCGACCAGAGCTTCGCCAAGAGACTTCTTCTCTCCCTTCGGCATCACCACTCCTTGTAAGAAGGGCTGCTTTTTTACGACTTTTTAAATTGTTAACTTATTCCGATTAAATAGTATACGTGAGCGGGATTTTTTTGTCAACGTATTTTGGGCTGGGGACTATTCCGGCCATTTATTCTGGGCCTTGAGGATGATCTCTATAAGCTCGCGTATCGCGCCGCGGCCGCTTCCTGCATTCGTGGTGTAATGGGCGGCGGATTTGACCTCGGGCCTGCTGTAAGGGACCGCGACGGCGAGGCCGGCGCGCTTCATGATCGGCATATCTATCAGGTCGTCACCGATAAAGCACGCCTCTTCATCGGTAATCTTGAATATCCTGAGGAGCTTTTCATAGGCCGCGCCCTTGTCTTTCACGTTCATAAAGGCCTTGGTGATATGGCAGACCTTCGCCCTGCGGGAGACTATGCGGGATTTCTTGGCGGTCACTATCGCGGACTTCAGGCCGGCCCTCCACCAGAGGGTCAGGCCGTACCCGTCCTGAACGTCGAACGCCTTGAACTCGTCGCCGTAGTTGTCGTATATTATCTTGCCGTCTGTCATGACCCCGTCGACGTCCAGGATAAGCAGCTTTATCTTGGCGGCCCTTTCCCGGATATCCATACTAAACAAGCCCCGCCTTCAAGAGATCCTGCACGTCGACAAGGCCTATAGGCCTCCTCTTATTGTCGACAACCGGTATCTCGTCTATCTTCCTCTCGCGCAGGATCCGGAACGCGTCCGCGGCGAGCATCTCTTTCGATATGGTTATAGGGTTCCTTGTCATGACTTCCCTGACCTGTCTCAGGGGGAGCGCGGCGTCTTTTCCAAGGTGCCGCCTCAGGTCGCCGTCGGTGAATATGCCGACTAGGACGCCTTTCTTGTTCACTACGCTTGCCGAACCGGCCCGCGCCTCGGTTATTCTAAGGAGGACGGCCTTTACCTTCGCGTCATCTTTCACTACCGGGTTTGCCTTGCCTTTCCTCATGATATCCCCGACTTTCAGGATAAGCCTCTTGCCGAGGGAGCCGCCCGGGTGATAGAACGCGAAATCCTCTTCTTTAAAACCGCGGCGGTCGAGCAGGGTTATCGCGAGCGCGTCTCCCATCGCGAGCATCGCTGTCGTCGACGCGGTTGGGGCGAGGTTCAGGGGGCACGCCTCCCTCTTGACCGCGACGTTAAGCACGACATCGCTGTACCTGGCGAGCGAAGACTCCGTATTCCCCACCATCGCTATGAGCTTCGCGCCGATCTTCTTTAAAGTGGGAAGGAGCCTTATAATCTCCTCAGTCTCTCCCGAATTTGATATGGCCAGGACGACATCGTCTTTCGTGACCCTGCCGAGGTCGCCGTGTATCGCGTCGGCCGGATGCAGGTAGAGGCTGGGCGTCCCGGTCGACGACAATGTCGCCGAGATCTTCGCGCTGATAAAACCGGGTTTCCCCATTCCGGTAACGACCACCTTTCCCCTGCAGGCAAGCATGAGCTTGACCGCCTTTTCGAAATTCGCGTCGACCCGCTTTATGAGCGAAAAAATAGCTTCCGCCTCGATCTTAAGGACCTCCTTAGCCCGCCTCATCATCTCTTATATCCCTTTCCTTCTTACCGCCGAATCTATCTCTTTTACGGTCACCAGTAACTCTTCAAGGTCTTTAAGCGCCAGCGAATTAGGCCCGTCGCATAAGGCGCATCTGGGGTCCTCGTGGACCTCGAGGAATAAGCCGTCGCATCCCGCGGCGACCGCCGCGCGCGCCAGGACCGGGATGAACCTGCCCTCGCCGCCCGACGCTTTGCCCATCCCGCCGGGCAATTGGACCGAATGCGTGGCGTCGTATACGACCGGATAACCCAGCCCGGCCAAGATCGGCAGCGCCCTCATGTCGCTTATGAGATTATTGTATCCGAAACTGACACCCCTCTCGGTGATTATTATGGACCTGTTCCCGGCCGATTCGACTTTTTCTATCGCAAATCCTACGTCCCACGGCGCCATGAACTGGCCCTTTTTTATATTTATCGTTTTTTTGGTCTTGGCTGCCGCGATTATGAAATCGGTCTGGCGGGAAAGGAACGCCGGTATCTGGATGACATCGAGGACCCGCGCCGCTGCGTCGAGTTCCTCCTTGCAATGCACATCGCTCAGTATAGGAAGGCCTGTCTCCTCCTTTACCCTTTTAAGGATCCGTATCCCCTTTTTGATCCCCGGGCCGCGGTACGACCTCATCGACGTCCTGTTCGCCTTATCGTAGCTCGACTTATATATGTACGGGACATCGAGGCGCTCAGCTATCGCTTTTATCGCCTTCGCGTGGCGCACGGCCGATCGTTCGCTCTCGATGACGCAAGGGCCCGCTATTAAAACGAGCGGCCCCCTGCCGCCTATCCTTATCCTGCCTGCCGATACGGTCTTTGTCATTGTCTATCGCCCCTTTTTGATCCGGACTCTATCGAGGCCCGGACAAATTCCCTGAAGAGCGGCTGGCAATTATCCGGCTTCGATTTGAACTCGGGATGGAACTGGCATCCTATGAACCACGGGTGCCCCTGCAGCTCGACGATCTCCACAAGCCTTGCCTTAGGGAAGACGCCAGTCACTATAAGCCCGCATTTCGCCATCGCGTCCTGGTATTTGTTGTTGAATTCATACCTGTGGCGGTGCCTTTCGTATACAAGAGGCTTTTTATACGCCTCGTAGGTCTTCGTGTTCTTCCTGATCCTGCAGGGGAATTTCCCGAGCCGCATCGTCCCGCCCATCTGCGTCACTTTCCGCTGCTCCTCCAGGAGGCTTATCGCCGGATGCGGGGTATTCTTGTCGAACTCGGTGGAGTTCGCTTTATCAAGGCCGCATACGTTGCGGGCGAATTCTATCGTCGCACACTGCATCCCGAGGCATATCCCGAAGAACGGGATATTATTCTCGCGCGCGAACCTCACCGCCCTGATCTTGCCTTCTATCCCCCTCGTCCCGAACCCGCCGGGGACAAGTATACCGTCTACGCCGCCGAGGAGTTTCTCTGCGCCGTATCTCTCAAGGTTCTCGGACTCGACCCTTTTTATATCGACGCGCGCGTTATTGGCGATCCCGCCGTGGCGCAGCGACTCGTAGATGGATTTGTAAGCGTCCTGCAGTTCAATATATTTTCCCACCACCGCGATAGTGGTATGCTTCGACGGGTTCAGGGCGGGCTTTATGACCTTCTCAACCCAGTCTTTCAATCCCTTGTCGCGGCAATGCAGGCCGAGAAGCTTGACGATCTTCTTGTCGAGGCCCTGATCCTTGAGCATAAGCGGGACCTCATAGATATCCTTGACGTCTTTCGCCTCGAATACGGCGTCCTCGTCCACGTTGCAGAAGAGGGCGATCTTTTCTTTCAATTTTTTCGAGAGCGACTTCTCTGTCCTGCAAAGAAGCAGGTCCGCCTGGATGCCGATCTCGCGGAGTTTCTGGACCGAATGCTGGGTGGGTTTTGTCTTGAGTTCTCCGGCGGCCTTAATATAAGGGACGAGGGTCAGGTGTATGTTCAGGACATTGCCGCGGCCTTTCTCGAGCCTAAGCTGCCTTATCGCCTCAAGGAAAGGAAGTGACTCTATGTCTCCCACGGTGCCGCCTATCTCGCATATGACAACATCTATGCCCTTGCCCCTGCCGACCCTCTTTATCGAATCCTTGATCTCGTTGGTGATGTGCGGGACGACCTGGACCGTCCCGCCGAGATAATCGCCGCGACGCTCCTTGGTGATGACCGAATTATATATCTTTCCGGTCGTCACATTATTATCCTTCCCCGTCACTATGGAAGTGAACCTTTCATAATGGCCGAGGTCGAGGTCGGTCTCGGCGCCGTCATCGGTCACATAGACCTCGCCGTGCTGGAACGGGTTCATCGTGCCGGGGTCGACGTTAATGTAAGGGTCAAGTTTCTGTATAGTTATCTTCAGCCCTTTCGACTCAAGAAGCTTTCCTATCGAGGCGGAAGCGATGCCTTTACCCAGGCTGGAAACAACCCCTCCGGTTATGAATATGTATTTTGTCATTTACTCCTCGATATCAATACTTCTTTCGCGCGCTCGAGGTCTTCCGGCGTGTCGATGCCTATGGTGTCGAACTGCGTCTCGGCGACCTTTATCTTGTAGCCGTTCTCGAGGACGCGCAACTGCTCCAGCCCCTCTATGTTCTCCAGGGCCGAAACAGGAAGGGTAGTGAACGTGAAAAGAAATTCTTTTGTGAAACCGTAAAGCCCGATGTGCTTGTAAAAGACGACGCCGTCGTGGAAACGCGGGAACGGGATCGGCGAACGCGAGAAATACATCGCGTAGCCGTTCTTATCGGTGACCACTTTTACCACGTTGGGATTCCTGAGGTCCTCGGGATCGGTTATCTTCTTCTTAAGCGTCGTCATCGAGATGCTCTTGTCCTCGAGGAGCGGCCTGACGATATCGTCTATCATCGACGGATGCAGGAGCGGCTCGTCGGCCTGGATGTTCACGACGACTTTGGTATCGATCGGGTTAACGACCTCCCTTAACCTGTCTGTCCCTGTCTTATGCTCCTTTGAGGTAAGCACTACCTTTCCCCCGAAACGCTCCACTTCTTCTTTTACCTTCTCCTCGTCGGTCGCCACTATCAGGTCGTCGAGTGTGGAAGCTCTCCTCGCGTTCTCCCAAACATGCTGTATCACCGGTTTGCCCATGAGGTCGGCGAGGACCTTGCCCTCGAACCTGGTAGAACCGTATCTCGCCGGTATTATGCCGATAGCGTCCATTCCTAAGCCTGCCAATGGTGGTCTTTTATGCGCGCTTTCAATTCATTCTGCGATGTCGTCGCGACACCGACCTTCCCGACTACTATACCTCCGGCGAAATTGGAGATATGCGCGGACTCTATCATCTTCGCCCCGGCGCATAAGGCCGCCGCGAAGACCGCGATCACCGTATCCCCGGCGCCTGATACGTCGAATACCTCCTGCGCGACTGTCGGGATATGTGTTATCCTGCCTCCGCGCTCAAAGAGCCGCATTCCTTGCTCGCCCAATGTGATGAGCGCAGCCTGCAGTTTTAACCTCTGCAGGAGGGACCGGCCCAGCCTGTTCAATGACGCGTCGTCCGACGCCTTTATGCCGCCCATCGCCTCCGCCTCTTTGCGGTTGGGGGTTATGACTGTCACCCCTTTGTAATATGAAATATGCTCTTCCTTCGGGTCGACGGCTATCACTTTCCCGTGCTTTCTCGCGAGAGGGATCACTTCTTTCAGGACGGCCGGGGTTATGACCCCTTTGCCGTAATCTTCTATTATTATGCCGTCAACATCTTTTATCTTTTTCTTTATGTAATCTGCGAGTTCTTTATGGACCGGCCCGCTTAAATGGCTGGAATTCTCCCGGTCTATCCTCACGACCTGCTGGTGGCGCGCGACGACCCTCGTCTTCAATGTCGTTGGCCTGCCGGGGTCCGAGACGATGCCCTCAAGGTTTACGCCCTTCTTCTTCAGGATAGTCTCGAGCTGCCGGCCATGCTCGTCTTTCCCTATCACGCCGGCGAGATACGCCTTCGCCCCTATCGCGCTTATATTGTTCGCCACGTTAGCCGCGCCGCCCGGCATAAGCGACTCGCGCTCTACCAGGACGACAGGCACCGGCGCCTCGGGCGATATCCTCGATGAATCGCCCCATATGAACTCGTCGAGTATCAGGTCCCCGATGACCAATATCTTCACGCCCTTGAATTTCGATATCGTATGCTCTATCTTAGAGAGGTCGTCGTGCTTTAACATATCAGCGCCTTTTCTTTTTTTTGAGAATGGATACGTAATCTTTTATCCCCTTTTCGATGCCGTATTGGGGAATGAATTTAAGCTCGGCCCTGCTCCAGGACATATCCGCGTGCGTCCTGTCCTGGTAAAAACCGTAGGGGTTGTCGAAATACTCCGGCTGCAGGTCTTTCTTCATCGCCTTATCCAGGACCTCTATCACCTTATTGAAAGTATTCGGCTCTCCGGTCCCGGCGTTAAATACGCCGCTCTTATCGTATTTTAAGGCTTTCAAATTCGCGCCGACGATGTCTTTGACGTATACGAAATCGCGGTACTGCTCGCCCCACTTGAATATCCTCGGGTTCTTCCCGGCCGCCATCTGCAGGTAGAGCTGGTATATCATGCTCGCCGCCTTTTTCTTGTGCGTCTCGCCCGGGCCGTATACGTTGAAATAGCGCAGGCCGATGACCGAGAAATCCGGGTTCTCCTTCACGAAGGCCTTCGCGGCCTGTTCCATCCTGACCTTGCTCTCGCCGTATATGTTCGCCGGCGCGGGCCTGTCGGTCTCCTTCATCGGGACTTTCCCTTTCCCGTAAGTCGCGGCGCTCGAGGCATAGACTATCTTTTTGCAGCCGATGGATTTCGCGTATATGAGGAGGCGCTTGAAGGCGTCAACGTTCACCGAGAACATCAGGTTCCTGTCGGTCACGGTAGTGTCGGTTATCGCGGCCTCATGGAATATCGCGTCGCATTCTTTGAGGAATTTAGGGTAATTCGCGTTGCGGATGTCGGCGTGCATGAAATCGCCCTTGTAGCGGGCGAGGTTCTCCCTCTTTCCCTCCGAAAGGTCGTCCAAGGCGGTGACTTTGCCGTGTTTTTGGAGCTCTAAAGCGAGGTTGGAGCCGATCAATCCGGCGGCTCCGGTAACCAGGAATTTCATTATTGATAACCCCTTGTTCTTCCAAAGTTTACCACCAACCTGCCCCGATGTCAATTCCTATCCTTGGATCTCAGCGGTTTATGCGGGAAAGATATCAGGTCTTAGTGAGGAGGCTTTCGGCGGCGGTCAAGACTTCCTCGACCGTGATGGCGTCGAGGCATTTGAAGCTGAGCTTGCAGTTGTGCGCGAGGCATTCCTCGCACCCTACATCCTTGTGGATGACGATGTCGTCCGGTCCGACCGGGCCCCACCTCTGCGGCGAGAGGCCGGGATCGAGGCGGCCGAAGATCGAGACCACGGGCGTGCCTACGGCAACAGCGATATGGACCGGGCCGGAATCGTTGGAGATAAGGAGCTTGCACTTCTTGAGCAGCGCGGCGACTTCGCCGAGCGAATGCTCTTCGGATAGGACCAGGGGCTTGTGGAGCATCCCTGTCTCGACCTCCTTTACGGTGTTGACATCCGACGGCCCTCCGATTATCACTATCTTAACGTTGTGCTTGTCGATAAGCTCGTCGGCCACGCGCCCGAACCTGTATGCCGCCCAGCGTTTCGACCGGCAGCTCGCGCCCGGATGCACCGCGACGATGGTATCCTTTCCGCCGAGGTCGTTCAACGCCATAAACCTGTCGATAACCCTTTCATATTCCGGCTTCACCGGCATATACAGCGTCCTGTCTTTCGCGGCTATGCCGATCGCGCGCAGGACATCGAAATTATAATCTATCTCGTGCTTCTCGCCCAGGTGCTTCGTGTCCTTAAGCCGCTTCGTCAGTAAAAAACCCCACCTCTTGTCATAACCGGCGCGTTCCGGTATGCCCGCCAGGAAAGGTATGAGGTTAGACCTGAGGGTCGGGTGCAGGATTATCGCGAGGTTGAAACCTTTCCTCCTCAACTCAAGTATGAACTTGAGGCTGCCGAAGAACCCGTTATGCTTATTATCCTTGTCGTAGAGTATGACCTCGTCCAGGTACGGGTTCCCGTCAACGATATCCTCCACATACGGCCGCGCCATGAACGCTATATGGGAGTTGGGATACGCCTCCCTCACGGCCTTTATCGACGGAGTGGAAAGGAGCACGTCGCCTATCCTGTCCGTCCTGATGATGAGTATCCTGTATTTTCTTTTATTTGCGTTCATCGAGTATCTTCTTCGCCGCGTCAAAGACTTCGTCGGCGCTCACCGCCTTCATGCATTCGAGGTTATACCTGCACAATGCCGTCTCGCACGGCGAACAATGTAGCTCCTTAAATACCGCGGTCCCGGCCCCTGCCCTCGGGCCGTACTTCACGGGATCTGTCGGCCCGAATATCGCGACCGCCGGCGTCCCGATCGAACCGGCTATATGCAGCGGCGCGCTGTCGTTGGTCACCAGGAGAGAGGACCGTTTTATGATGCACACCAGCTCGCGCAGGTCCGTCATCCCGGCTACCGATACCGCGTAATTCCTCATCTTTGCCAGTATCCTTTCGCAGATCTCTTTGTCGGAATCGTCGCCGACGAAAATTATCTTCAACTTGAAGGCGTCGATGAGCAGATCGCAGGCCCCGGCGAACCCGTCTTCCCTCCATCTCTTTATATGGCTCTTCGCGCCCGGGCTCACGCATATATATTTATCGTCGCTGAGTATCCCTTTTGCGGTCAACAGCCTCGAAGCCCTTTCGGAGTCGTCCCTGCCTATCCATACGGGATACGGCCCGCCGGCGGCTGTGATACCGAATTCCCTGATCTTCGCCAGATGCTCGTCTATCTTATGGCATACTTCCCCTGCCCGGCCTTTCACATGTTTATTGCAAAACCGGGCGCCCACGAAAAGGCCGAACAGGCTGCTGCGCAGGTCGATAAGAAGGTCGTACCTGTTGCGCCTGAGGCGGGCCAGAAGCTTTATCTTGGAAACCGGCGGCTCGGAGTTGCGGTAGACATACATCTTCCCTATGCGCGGATCGCCCTCGAATAACTCCGCGGCGCGGGGCCCTGCCACAACATCTATCGCCGCGTCCTTGAAATTTTCCCGCAGCGCGCCGATGACCGGGAACGTCAGGACGACGTCGCCGATATTGCTTAACGTCACGACGAGTATCTTCTTTATGTTTTCCATTTGAGGAGCTTTTCCGCCTCGAGCATAACATCTTCCACGGTAACGGCCTTCATGCAAAGAGCTTCTTCGCACTTAAGGTCATAACAAGGTGTCTTGCATCCGGGCTTTCCCGAATCCTTCTGAATGACCGCATATATTCCCTCCCCGTACGGCCCGGTGATCTTGGGGTCGGTGGGGCCGAATATCGCTATCGTCCTGGCGCCCTGGCTCACCGCTATATGCATAGGGCCCGAATCATTGGAGATGACAAGGGAAGCGCGTTTCATTATCGCGGCCAGCTGCCTTATAGTAGTCTCGCCGGCGGCGATGACGGGCTTATGCTTCATCATGCCGGATATCTTATTAGACAACTCAACGTCCTTTTGCGCCCCGGTAATGATAATGGGAACCTTATATTTTTCGTTTAACCTGTCGCCCAGTCCGGAAAAATCCACGGCCGGCCAGCGCTTGGGGTCCCAGTTCCCGCCGGGGTTCAATATGATGAACCTGTCGCCCTCGCCTATGCCGTGCGACTGCAAGAACTCGCCGGCGAAGGCTTCGTCTTCCTTGCCGGTGAATAATTCCATGCTCTTCCCGTCGTCTTCACCCGTTATGACCTTTACGATATTAAGGAACTGCTCGACCTTATGGATATCCGGCGGCTGGGGCTTTATCTTCTTCGTAAGGAGAAAACCCCTTTTCGGGTTGTCTATGCCTACCCGCTCCCTGATCCCGGAGAGCGCGACCATGAGCGTCCGCGTAAGCGACCTGTGGAAGAGGAAGACGCAGTCGAAACGGCGCGACCTTAACTCCGAAATAAGCTTGAGCTTGCCGATCAGCCCTTTATTCCTGCCCTTTTCGTCGTATATTATCAGTTCGTTCAGGTGCGGGTTTAGCTCGAGGATCTCTTCGCAGCGGGGCACGACCATGCACGCTATGTGGGCCCCGGGAAAATGCTTCCTGAGCGCCCTGATGGCCGGCGTCGAGAAGAGGACGTCCCCTATCCAGTTCACATTGACTATCAGTATTCTGTCGATTTTTTCTTTTTCCATCTGTGCGCCTTAAACCACATGTAATATCCCGATGTCTTTAACCTGAAATCCAACGAGCTGAACGGGCCGGAAGCGATCTTTACGCGTTTCAACCGGTAGGCGTCCAAAGCTATAGAGTTGTCACGCGGCATGGTCACGAAACCCGCCTTGTATCCCGCGTCCCTGAGTATGTCCCTCGTATAATCGTTAAACCCGCCGTAAGGGAAACAAAAGGCGTAGACCGGTTTCCCTGTGATGGCCTCTATCGCCTTCTTGGATTCGACTACTTCCCTCCTGAACCCCTCTTTAGTGGTCCCTTCGATAAACGGATGCGTGACCGAATGGCTCTCAATATCGATGCCCGCGTCAGACATCTCTTTCATCTGCGCGGCATTAACGAAATCCGGCTTCCCTATAGAACCGGAGATGACGAAGATGGTAGCCGGGATCTTATACTCCTTGAATACAGGAAAAGCGTTCACGTAATTATCCAGGTAGCCGTCATCGAAGGTCACCGCAACGATATTGCGCGGCATATTTTTCCCGCTCCTTATCATATCGGCGAGCTGCGCGGACGAAACGATGTCATATTTCCTGTCCCTGAGGTATTTCATCTGGGCGCGGAACTCCTTTACCGGGACGCTCAACTTAAGTTTAGCGCCATGGTCGTCGACCGAGTGGTACATGAGTATGGGCGGGTAATAACACTTCTCGAGAAAATTGCGCCCGCCGAAATAGAGCGCCGCGGCCGCGGCCAAAACAAGGGCTATAATTATTTTTTTCGGATTACTTAGAGCCATCTATCACCTCTCTGTATACTTTTTCCACCTGCCGGGCCATCTTATCCGCCGTAAAATGCGCCTTGGCGTATTTTTTCGCGGCGGCGCTTATCTTTACGGCGAATTCCCGGTCGATTAAAATTTTCTTGATAGCCTCTTTGAGTTTCCGGCTGTCCAGCGGGTCGGCCAAAACCCCTATCTCCGCGTCTTTCTGCATCGCCCTGAAATCTCCCACATCGGATGAAACGACCGGGACGTCCATCAACATAGCCTCTACGATGGACAGGCCGAACCCTTCGCTTGTGCTGGGCCTTACGAACACATCCATCACGGAGAGGAGATCGTGGGTATCCAGGGTGTTCCCGACAAAACGCACATTGTCCGCGATACCAAGCTCCGAGACCCTGGCCTTGATCTTATCCTCTATCCTTCCGCTTCCGATTATCAATAATTGCGCGCCCGGGACGTCGTCGAGCAGCGCCTTGAACGCCTCGAGGAGGATCATATGGCCCTTCTCTTCCGAAAGCCTCGCTATTATACCGATAACCGGCCCCCCGTTCAATTTATATCTTTTCCTTATTTCCCGTTTTTCCTGCTCTTTATATACATGCTCAAACCTTGAGGTATCCAGCCCGTTGTATATCAACCGGATCTTCTTCTCGTCCCTGTTGAAATCATTTTTCAGGTGGCCGACGACCGACATACTAATGGCTATCGTCATCTCTCCCCAGCACGGCAGGACCTTCCTGAAAAAATGAGGCTTGTAAAAACCGTGCCATGTCGCGACATAAGGGACCTTGGTCATACTGGAGAGCATGCACGCGGCGAACTGCGCGACCCTCGTCTGGGCATGTATTATCTCTATCTTCTCCTCCTTCACCAATTCCCATAACCTGAATACGGTCGCGGTTATCTTCGGGCTGGCGATCGATTTCGTCCCTAACGGGACCTTCACCGCCTTTACTTCCGGTAAGAGTTGTTTCTCCAGTTCCCCTCCCGCCGAAGCCACGAAGACTGAATGTCCCATAAGTTGCAGGGCATTAGCCAGGGTAACGGTGTACCTCTCGATGCCTCCTACACGCAGGTTGCTTGTTAAAAGTAATATCCTCATTTCGGCAACATCACCCCGTCGATCGCTTTTAAGACGTCTTCCACGGTGATCTCCCTCATGCATCTTATATCCGAACAGACCGGCTTATAGCACGGCGAACATTTCAGGTCCCTTATCACTACCGCGCAATTTTCCGAAGGCGGCAGGTGGCGATCCGGGTCCGTAGGGCCGAAGAGCGCGACAAATGGCACGGCCATAGCCGCGGCAATATGCATCGGCGCGCTGTCGCTTGTCACGAGGCATTTAAACCTTTTCATAAGCGCCGCGAGTTCGGGAAGAGATGTCTTCCCGACCAGGTTTATCGGCTTGGACCTCGCCAGTGATAATATCTCGTCGCTCGTGTTCGCATCGGTTTCCGACCTGCCGCCTATAAGGACAGCCCTTATCTCGCGCTCGCCTAACAGGTCGCAAAGCCTCGCGAAATTCTCGGAGGGCCATTTTTTTGTGGCCCAGCGCGGGCTCGCGGACGGATTTATTCCGACAAGCGTCTGGTTCTCTCCTACCCACTCCGCCTCAAGCATCTTTTTTATATTTTCCGTATCCGAGGCCGAGGGCCAGAGCTCAAGTTTCTTCGACGCGCCCTCTATGCCCATCATCGACAGGACCCCGAACTGGTGGTCCACCGGCGGGAGCGGCCCTTTGGCGTCCCTTATGGTCCTGTTAAGCAGGAACCAGTATTTACCTTTCCTGTAGCCGTACCTGCGCGGGGCCGCGCTCAGGAAAGCGAACAGGTGGCTCTTGGAGCTATTCTGGAGATCGACCACTTCCTCGAACCCGTACCTCCTGATCTCGGCCGCCAATTCGAAGAACCTGAGCCATCCCTTATCCCTGCCTTCCCTGTCATATATTATCGTCTCGTCTATATAAGGGCATCCTTTAAGCGCCTGGCTCTCGACCCTGCCTATCAGCAGGGCTATATACGCCTTCGGATATTTCTGGCGGATCGCGCGGATCGAAGGCGTGGCGAGGACGCAGTCGCCGACAGCGCTTATTTTCATTATAAGTATCCTCTTTACCCCTAGCGCCTCATCGTATACCCTAAGCGTCTCGGTCACCAGCCTGTCAAGGTTGAACTTCTCCTCGACGTCTTTCCTGGCGCGCTGCGTGACCTCCCTGGCGAATTTCCGGTCCTTGAGCAGTCTCACGATCGCCTCTGCCATAGGCTGCGGGTCTTCCGGCGGGACGATAAGCCCGTTCTCGCCGTCCCTCATTATCTCCATAACGCCGCCTACGCCGGTCGCCACGACCGGCACGCCTGAGGCGAACGCCTCTATTATCACCATCCCGAACCCCTCCGGCACTACGCTCGCCATGACGAGGAGGTCGAGCCTCGCGAGTATATCCGGGATATCGCTCCTCGCGCCGAGGAATTCGACATACCTGGAAAGCCCGAGCCTGTTCACCAGGCTCTCGAGCTCCTGCTTATATCTCTCCTTCTCCGGCGGGGCATCTCCCACGATGACGACCTTGATGCGGGGGATGTACCTCACAACTTTAGATACCGCCCGTATGAAATATTTATGGCCTTTTATCGGCGAGAGCCTGCCTATTATCCCTATCGTATATTCATGTTTTACCGATTCGTCCGGCTCCCTGTATTTGAATTTTTCCACGTCCACGCCCCTGTAGACCAGCCTTATCCTGCGGAACGGGACCTTGAAATTATCCATCATGTGCTTGGCTACCACCTGGCTCACCGCGATGACGAGCTTGCCCCATCCCATTACCTTGCTGAAACTTAAAAATTTCTTCGAGTAATGGGCGTGGCAGGTGGTGATGAACGCGACGCCGGCGCCCCGCGCGGCATAATAGCCTATTATGGCCGGGACCCTGCTCTCCGCGTTAAGGACATCCGCCTTCTCCTGCCTCAATATCCTTTTGACCGCGGGTATCATCCTGAGGACGGTAAGCGGGTTCTTGCTGTGGACGGGAAGGCTGTAATGTTTTATCCCGTTCGCCTCAAGGTGCTTTACCATCTCCCCGCCGTTGGATATGACGGTTATATTATGGCCGAGCTTGACCATCCTAAGGCAGAAATTGAGCACCCCAATCTCAACTCCGCCCGAATTCAACCTCGGTACTATATGGATTATCTTCATAGTATCTTATCGAGCCCCGCCCGGATAGCCTCCATGTCCCCGCTTAATATATCGGCCTGCTTGTGGTTTATCAGGTGTTTGATATCGCCGCTTATATCCGCCGGGGCCGACACCGCGAGCAGCCCTTCTTTTTCCAGGTTGCGTACGGAAACTTCCTGTTTCGTCCCCGAAAATTTATTTATTTTTTGCGGCATGAATACCGCTACGGGTTTCCCGGAACTCACGGCTTCGGTCACCATCGCGACCGATTCGCCGGAAACGACGATCACATCCGACAGCGCGAGGATCCCTTCCACCGCCCCTTCGAAATTATTATCGTTCGCGATCAGGAGGAGTTTGACCCTTTCCGATTTGCCGTAACGTTCCTTCAGCGCGAATTCGACCGCCCTCGGAGTCCTCCTCGAGGTCGTGATGAGCACGTCGGCGTCGATATCTCCGGCTGCCTCCATGACCCGGTCTACCACCTCTACCGCCAATTCTTTCTCGAACGCGTAAGACTTGGAATCTCCGCCCAGCAGCACGCCGATGATCCTGCCCCTGCTCACGACGGCATGTCTTTTCAGTTTCTCGCCGTATTCGCGCAGGGAATTTTTATCAAGGTCGGTCACCGCCCCCTTGGTGAAGACGGCATTACCGGAATCCCCGGCTTTGTCGTGGACCGGGATAACGCTGAGGCTAAAATCCTTTATGTTGTACATATTCGGCTTCATGATGACCACGGCCTTTGAGCCGAGCTCTCTCTTGAAAGCGAGGTTAACGCCGGCGAGCGATGCGCCGCATGATACCACATAATCGGCATAGGCGGCCCTCAGGTTGGCATAAACTTCTTCCGGGAAACAGAACGAGAGGCTGTGAAGGCCCATGCCAAGGAGTGAACCTATGTCGAAGACCGTCCTCGCGAGACCGCTCCTGAATTTGACCTCGAGCGTCTCTATCACCGTGTCTTCCGCGGAGAAACCTCTTTCCACGCGGGCTTTCCTGATCGTATTGGCGAGGGCGCGGGATTGCTTGAAATGGCCAGCCCTCCCGTCGCTTAACACGAGGACATACCTGGCCGGGGTTGATTTCCAGCGCTTGTGCAGCCATAGCCATTGCCCGGGGTATTTCTCAATATAGCCCGCGAGCTTATCCGTGAACCTCTGGAGTATCTCGTGTATATCCTTCTTTATATCTTCCGACTGGAGGACAGAGATATCGTCCTCGATCATGACCGTATGATACGGGCCTTTCTGCCGTATTATGACGACCGGGAATATCAAGGCTCCGGTCCTCAGGGAAAAATTAGCCGCTCCCTTAGGCGTGGATGCGGGCCGCCCGAGAAAATCCACGAATTCCCCGCGTTTTCCGCCGTCCTGGTCGGACAATATCCCGACCGTTTCCTTCCTCCTCAAGGCGTCAGTTATCTCTTCTATCGCGTCGTCCTTGAATATGACGTTCGCGCCTTTCGAACCGCGCATCTTATTCAGGTAATCGTTGAGCCTCTTAAGTTTTTGGAAACGGACAAGGACGTTCATCTTGAATCCAAAGGTAGAACCAGTCAAGGAACACAGTTCCCAGTTGCCGAAATGGGCGGTGAGGAAGATGACGCCCCTGTCTTCCTCCTTTGCCGCGCTCCTTACCTTATCGAGGCCTTCCACTCTGATGTATTTGCTAACGTAATCCTCATCGAACTGCGGGAACTTCAGGAGTTCTATATAGGACTGCGCTAGGTTCTGGTATATTTCTTTTATTATGCGGTTCGCCTGCGAAGGCGTATACCTGCCCCTGAACGCGGCGCGCAGGTTGGCGTAAGCTACGGTCTTGCGCCTGCCCATCGTATAATATATGAGGCTCCCGAACCGCCTTGCTATCCAGAGTGAAAGCTTAAGCGGAAGCAGGCGGAATACGAACGCCTCAAGCCTTACGAATAAATATAGGATCCAGTCCGCCAAAAAAGTGCTCCTCGTCATTTATTTTTATTTCCACCGCCAGCGCCAGCATCTTCACGCCCAAACCGGGATCCGCCGCGCCGGCCTGTTTTATGCGCGGCAGGTCTTTCTCGGTCGTTACAATCGTATCTATTCCCTTGCCCTTGCACTCAGCGGCGATCCTGCCGATCTCGCGCGAAGAATAGATATGGTGGTCCATGAAAAAATACGCCGCGGCGATATTCGCCCCGAGCGAGACCACGCTATCCTCAAAAGAAGCCGGGTCGCCTATCGCGCATAAGAGCGCGACCGACTTGTTATTCAGGCAATCGATCGGGGCATCGGCGCCCCCCATCGCGTCATAAAGGCGCCGCGGCTCGTATGAGGCGTTAAATATCGCCGCATCGGGATTGACATCCCTTATTCTGTCTTTCAATATCTCCGCCCTGCCCTGGCTCGCCTCTTCCGGGAGGACCTTGGTCACTACGATGATATGGGCCCTCTTAAGCGCCGAGACCGGCTCCCTGAGTATGCCCCTCGGGATCAATTTCCCGTTGCCGAAAGGGTTGTCCGAACTGACCGCGACCACATCGACGTCCCTCTTGAGCCTCAGGTGCTGGAAACCGTCGTCAAGCAATATAATATCCGGCGCGTATTTCTCCTCGGCCTCTTTTGCGGACGCTATCCTGTCGCGCCCCACGAGGACCGGGACCCCGTCAAGCGAGCTCTTGAAGACCTCGGCTTCGTCGGCAATGCCCGTATCCCTGTCCTTCATGTAACCTCGCGTCAGTATCACGACCTTCTTCCCTTTTTCCCTGAATCTACGCGCGATCTCCGCGGTCAAAGGGGTCTTGCCTGTCCCTCCCAGCGTTATATTCCCGACGCTTATTACCCTGCATTTGGGACGATAAGACCTGACGATCCCCCTCTTCAAAAGAAATCTCGTGACCGCTAAAACAGAGACGTAGTCAAATGACAGCCCATAAAGGAGCAGCTTGAGGGCCGCGGCTGCGGGGCCTTGCGCCTCATCGGTCATCAACGAATAAAAATACCGCCTGATCTTCTCGCTCATATTCTTCCAAGAAACGGTTTGATAAGATAGAAATCTTTTTTAGCGGCGCCGGCCTTAGACTCCAGCGTCCGCCTCGCGTTCTCGCCCATCTTGCGCCGCTCGGCATCGTTCTCGAGCAGGACGCGCAGCGAGGCGACTAGCTCGGCTTCGTCCCCGACCTTCACTGCCCCTCTCGCCGAGATGAGGTCGTTCGTTATCTCCTCAAAATTATGCGTATACGGGCCGAATAGCACTACCTTCGAATGGTACGCGGCCTCGAGGGGGTTCTGCCCGCCTTTATTTATCAGGCTCCCTCCGATGAAGACGATATCGGCGGCGGCGTAGAGATGGGAGAGCCTGCCCATCACGTCCAATATCAGCACCTCTTTCTCCCCAAGCGCCCCCGTCTCCGGTCCTGAAACGAGCCGCGGGGTCAATCCTGATCCCCTTACAAGGCCGGCCACGCTGCCGGTCCTGTCCGTATGCCTCGGCGCGATGAGCAGCCTCAACTCGGGAAATTCCTCAGAGAGTTCTTTATAGCAGCGCAATATCTTCTCTTCCTCTCCGGGGTTGGTCGAACCCGCGACCAATAATTTCTCTCCGGCCCCCAGCCCCAGCTTTTTCCTTAAGATATCCGGGGGATCGCCGGGGCTCTTCATCAGGGCCGCGTCATATTTCAGGTTCCCCGTAGCCTTCACTCTCTCTTTCGGCGCCCCGAGGGAGATGATCTTTTCGGCGTCGGCCCCGGACTGCATAAGGAAAAGGTCTATCTTTTGCAGGACATCTTTAAGCAGCGGCCTTACCATGCCGTAATTCCTGAACGAGCCGGGCGAGACCCTGCCGTTGAATATCGCTATTTTCGCGCCGTTTTTTTTCAAAGAAGCTATCAGGTTCGGCCATATCTCGGTCTCGGCGATGAGGGCGATCTCCGGCCTTACCAGCTTTACGACCCTGTCCGTTATGCCGCTCAGGTCGAGAGGCAGGTATATTATAGCGACGGCATCTTTGAATTTCTCGCGGGCTATCTTATTGCCGGTAGCGGTGACTGTCGAGACGATTATCTTGCCGCCCGGGAGGTTCCTTCTCAGTTCCTCATAAAGCGGGACGCTCGCCATCACTTCGCCCACCGAGACGGCATGCAGCCAGACCGCCCCGGAGTCTTTTATCTTTGAAAGTGTTTCGCTGTCGAAGATCCCGAGCCGCTGGCTGCTGAAACTCCGCCATTTGCCTGAGAGCAAAAAATACGGGAGATAAAAAACGGAGAATATTACAAAAAACAGGTCGTAGAGCATCTCTTTTTGGTTTTTAAGCCCGCGGGTGCGCTTTTGTATACGCGGACTTGAGCCTTTCGGTAGTTATATGGGTATATATCTGGGTCGTCGAGAGGTTGGCGTGGCCGAGAAGCTCCTGCACGCTCCTCAGGTCGGCGCCGTGGTCGAGCATATGCGTCGCGAATGAATGGCGCAGGGTGTGCGGCGATATCTTCTGCTGGATGCTCGCCTTGGTTATATATTTATTTATTATCCTTCTTATCGACCTGTCGGTCAGCCTGCCGCCGTTCTTGTTGAAGAAGAGCGCTTTATCCCGCACTTCCATGGAAGTGCGGGACTTAGTCTCCTTCGCGACCGGCCTGCGCGCCTTCAGGTAATCCCTTATAGCCTGGAGCGCCCTCTCGCCTATCGGCACTATCCTCTCTTTTTTGCCCTTGCCGAACACTTTTATGATCCCGCCTATCTGGTCGATGTAGTCCATATTCAGGCCGACGAGCTCGCTCACCCTTATCCCTGTCGAATAGAGAGTCTCGAGTATCGCCCTGTCCCTGAGCCCCACCTCGCCCTCCCTGTCGGGCGATTCCAGGAGCAGGACTATCTCTTTTTCGTCCAGGAACTTCGGGAGGTGTTTGTCCCGCTTTGGCGTCGAAAGCGACGACGCGGGGTTGTTCTTTATTATCCCTTCCCTGAAGAGGAACTTGAAAAAAGACCTTATCGAGGCGATCTTGCGGGCGATCGAGACCTTCGACAGGTTCTGTTCCTTGACATGCGCCAGATACCTGCGCAGCGAGATGTAATCGACCTTCTCTATCGGCTCTTCCTTGAGGAATTCATTCAATGATTTGAGATCGACCGAATAGTTTATTAGCGTATGTTTCGAGGCGTTCCTCTCGATCTCAAGATATCTTATGAATTTCTCGACGTATCTATCTATCAAGGCTGCGGCTCCTGCTTGGGCTTATCTTCGGGCTTGCCCTCGCCTGTCGGCGAGGACTGCGCATCGCCTTCTGTTTGCTTGGGCTTGCCCTCGTCTGCGGACGAGGACTGCGCATCGCCTTCTGTTTGCTTGGGCTTGTTCTCCACGTGCCGGCAGGTGGGGAACCTGGAACAACCGTAGAACGCGCCCCGGCGCGACCTGCGTTCTACGAGCTCGCCGTCGCACCCCGGCTCCGGGCACTTTATGCCGGTCGTGACCAAAGGTTTGGCGTTCTTGCATTCGGGAAATCCTGAACAGCTCTTGAACCTGCCGCGCCTGCCCCACTTTATTATCATCTTCCGTCCGCACTTCTCGCAGACCTCATCGAGCTCCTCGACATCTTTCTTGACGTCTTTCATCTCGACCTGGGCCTTTGAGAGCCACTGCGAAAAAGGCCCGTAGAAATCCCTGAGGACCTGCGCCCACTCGACTTTGCCTTCTTCTATCTCATCGAGCTCTTCTTCCATCTTGGCGGTGAATTCCTCGTCTATGATGACCGGGAAGCTTTGGGTGAGAAGGTCATTGACGACCGTGCCCAATTCCGTAGGCCATAGCGCTGAGCCTTCACGCCTGACGTAATTGCGGGCGACGACCGTCTCGATGGTGGGCGCGTAAGTGGAAGGGCGGCCGATGCCGTCTTCCTCGAGCGCCTTTACCAGCGAGGCGTCGGTAAATCTTGGCGGCGGTTTCGTGAAATGCTGGGTCGGGTCGAGTTTTATAAGGTCGACCGTATCGCCTATCGCGAGTTTCGGTATATATGCCTTCTTCTTGTCCTTTTCTTCCTCTTCATCGTCATACGCGGCCTTAAAGCCGGGGAATATTACAGTCGAGCCCGAAGCCCTGAACAGGCACTTTCTTGCCTCTATATCTATGGATACGACAGACATGACCGCAGGCCTCATCTGGCTGGCGATGAATTTCGCCCATATCAATTTGTATAATTTATACTGGTCGGGCGTGAGATATTGCTTTATCGCGTCCGGCTCCCTGGCGGCCGAGGACGGGCGGATCGCCTCGTGGGCTTCCTGCGCGGCTTTTTTGGACTTATATACATTCGCTTCGGGAGGAAGATAATCTTTCCCGAATTTGTCTTTTATGTAGAACCTTGCCTCCTCTATCGCGGAGAAGGCCACTTTTACCGAGTCGGTCCTCATGTAAGTGATGAGACCGACAGTGCCCTCGGTCCCGATATCGAGGCCTTCGTAGAGCTGCTGGGCTATCTTCATCGTCTTCCCGGCCCTGTAATGCAGTTTATTGAAGGATTCCTGCTGCATCTTCGAGGTAGTGAAAGGGGCCTGCGGGTTCATCCTCTTCTCGGTTTCCTTTATATCCTTTACCGTATATTTCGCGCCTGAGAGCTCCGCAAGTATCTTATCCGAAGACGCTTTATCTTTAACCTCGGCCTTCGCGTCGTTGATCTTATCCAGCTGCGCGAAAAAGGATTTCTTATCTTTTTTCTTCTTGAGTTCCGCTTCGAGTTCCCAATATTCAACCGCGACGAACGCCTGTATCTCGCGCTCGCGGTCGACGATGAGTTTTACCGCGACCGACTGGACCCTTCCCGCGCTCAATCCGCGCGTTATCTTTTTCCAGAGGAGCGGGCTTAAAGAGTAGCCGACTATCCTGTCGAGGACGCGGCGGGCCTGCTGGGCATTTACCAGCTTGATATCTATCTCGGCGGGATTATCGAAAGCTTCGAGTATCGCCTTCTTCGTTATCTCGTGGAATACGACCCTCTTGACCTTTTTGTTCTTCCCGAGATACCCGGCCAGGTGCCAGCCTATAGCTTCGCCTTCGCGGTCAGGGTCGGTCGCGATATAAATGGTGTCTTTGTCCTTCGCTTCGGCCTTCAACTCGCTGAGCAATTTTTTCTTTTTAGCGATCACTTTATAGGTAGGCGTGAAATTGTTCTCTATGTCAATTCCCATCTTTCGCATGGGCAGGTCGATGACGTGGCCCATGGATGAGCGGACGGTGTAACCTTTACCGAGGAACTTTTCTATCGTTTTGGCTTTTGCCGGCGACTCGACTATGACCAGGGCGCCGCCCTTGCCGCCGCCTACAGGCAGGATTATCTCGACCTTGTCGCCTTCTTTAAGTTTCACGGAATCATATTTCGACCTGTCGAGTATATTGAGGTTCAATTCGACGGCCGCGTATTTCACGTCGGCCTTAAGGTCCGAGATGAGCCCGGCGACCGTAATGCCGTCATCGGCCTGGATATCTTTTCCGTTCACGCATATCTTTATCATCAACTTTTCCTTACGTACGATTTGCCGGGCAGCTGCGCGATGATGCCTTTGAGCTCGAGCTTGGTAAGGCTGTGCATAACTTCGGCGACGGGAAGCCCTGTCCCGTCCACTATCTCATCTATATTTACGGGTGTCCCGCTTAATCTCACGAATACATCCTCTTCCTGCCGGCCCAGCCCGCCGGGAATACGCTCCGGCTCTTCCGGCCTTTCCGCCTTCATATGGCCTCTGATGACATCGCCCAGCTCCTCTATGACGTCATCGGCCGACTCGACGAGTTTGGCGCCCTGCCTTATCAGCATATTCGTCCCGGCAGAGGTCGCTGCGCGCGCCTGCCCGGGGACAGCAAATAACTCTCTTCCCTGCTCCAGCGCGAAATCTGTCGTGATCAAGGCGCCTGAATTCTTCGCGGCCTCCACGACTACCACGCCCAGCGAAAGTCCGCTTATTATCCTGTTCCTTCTCGGGAAATTATCCTTATACGGTTCCATCGCCATCGGGAACTCCGAGACGACCGCGCCGTTCTTTGAGATCTCTTCGGCCAGCCCCATATGCTCTTCCGGATAGATATTAGCGAGGCCGCTGCCGAGCACAGCTATGGTCCTGCCTTTGGCTTTCAGCGCGCCCTTATGGCCGGCCGCGTCTATGCCGCGAGCCAACCCCGAGACGACGGTCATGCCGTGAGCGGCCAATTCATAGCCCAGCCTCTCGGCGGTCTGCAGGCCGTAACGGCTCGCGTGCCTCGAGCCGACTATACCTATGGAATACCTGTCCTCGGCCGTCAATTCCCCTTTTACGTAAAGGATGATCGGAGGGTCATAGATATCTTTAAGGTTTACAGGGTAATCTTTATCAAGATAAGAGATCACTTTGACGTTGCGCCTCTCGATAAGCTTCATCTCGCCCTTGAGTGCTTTATCTTTATCGCAACTTATTATCGCGCTTGAGACCTTCGGGCCTATCTGGTCTACTTTCTCTAATTCTGCTTTCGTGGCGGAGAATATCTTTTCAACTGCCCCAAAGTGCTTCATCAGATTATTAAACCTAATAAAACCTATATCGGGAATACAATTTAAAACTATCAAAAGCTCTTTTTCGTTCATTAAGAGATCTCCCCGTCTTCTTTAAGTAGGGATATTATTTTTTCCGCGACTTCATCGACGCTCAAATTGTCGGTATCTATCCTGTGGTCAGCCTGAGCATAGAATTCCGCGCGTTTCGCTAACAGCTCGGAGATCTTTTCCTTGGGATCGCTTACGTTGAGCAAAGGCCGGTGGGTGTGGCCTTTCGTCCTTTCCAGGATCTTGGCCGGTGACGCGTCAAGATAGAATAAGATGCCATTCGATTTCAAATTAACGACATTTTCCTTATCGATAACGGCGCCTCCGCCGGTGCCGGTAACGACACCCGTATACAAGGAGGCCATCTCCTTCACGGCATCTTTCTCGACTTTCCTGAAGTAGGGCTCACCTTTCTTGGCAAATATCTCGGCGATAGGCATGCCTTCGCGCTTCTCGATCTTCTCATCGAGGTCAACAAAATCCCTTTTGAGTAATCCGGCAAGCGCCTTTCCAACGGCTGTCTTGCCTGCGCCCATGAACCCGACTAATATTATGTTTTTCATCTTTTTAATATTTCTATGTTGAAATTTAAGTCTCGCTTGGCCTTATTTATTACTCGCTTCATCCGATATCTACTGCGTCATAAACCGGCCCTGCGCGAGACATTAAATTTCAACTTCGACATATTCAAAATCCTTTCACCTGCTTTATGTATCCGTCGAAATTGCGCTTCATCTCCTTTAAGGAATCTCCGCCGAACTTCTCAGCCATCGCGCAAGCCGTGACGAACGCGAGCGCCGCTTCCCCTACCACGGATACGGCATGCACCGCGCATACGTCGTGCCTCTCGACCTGTGCCTCGGCCTTCTTCTTCGTCTTTATGTCTACGGTTTCCAGCGGGGTTCCCAGCGTAGCGATAGGTTTCATCGCTATCTTCACTATTATGGGCTCGCCGTTGCTGATGCCGCCTTCTATCCCGCCCGCGTTATTGGACTTGCGCGAGAAACCGCCTTGTTTATCCAGGATTATCTCGTCGTGCACCTTGGAGCCGGGGAGTCTCGCCGCGGCGAAACCTAGGCCTATCTCCACGCCCTTTATCGCCTGTATCGACATCATAGCGCCCGCGATTATCGCGTCGAGGCGCCTGTCCGACTGGACATGGCTTCCCAGGCCGATAGGCACACCCGCGGCCGTTATCTCGCAGATGCCGCCGATGGTATCGCCGGTCTTCGCGCATTCCTCGACCTTCTTCAACATATCCTTCTGGTTTACGGCGCCGCCAATCTCGATGACATGGCTGGCTATCCTTATGCCGAACTCCTCCAAAAGCATCTTGCAGATGGCCCCTACGGCGACGCGCATCGCCGTCTCGCGCGCGCTCGCCCTCTCCAATATGTCGCGGATGTCCTCCCTATCGTATTTTATTACCCCGGCCAGATCGGCGTGCCCGGGCCGCGGCCTTGTGACGGCCGGGAGGCTGTCTATCGAGGCATCCTTGTTCTCAATAGATAATGCGATAGGACTGCCGATAGTGATGCCTTTTCGCAGGCCGCCAAGTATCTGGACGGTATCCGACTCTATGGCCATCCTGGCCCCGCGCCCGAAACCGGACTGCCTGCGTTTGAGCTCGAGGTTTATCTGCCCTCTTTCTACCTTAAGGCCGGCCGGCATACCCTCGAGGATGCCGAGTAATACCTTTCCGTGAGATTCCCCAGCGGTCAAATATCTTAACATTTCACATCCCTCCTATTTATAGTCAACGCTAGAGCGTTAACTATACGGGAAATAAAAAAGTATGTCCTCCCTGAACATGACGCACACAAAAGCCGCAAGGACAAGGAACGGGCCGTATTGTATCGTGTCCTGCTTTTTCATTAATAATTTCGGGATGCCGACGATCGAGCCGAATACCGGCGCGAGAAAGAAAGCCGCGACGGTGAGCTTCCATCCCAGGAAAGCCCCGATGAACATGAACAGCATAAGGTCCCCGCCGCCCATCGCTTCCTTTTTATAAGCTATCCTCCCGAGCGCACCGATAAGGAAAAGTGACACAAAACCGAATACCATCCCGAAAAACGAATCGCCTAAGGCCCAGAGCCTCGAGGCCTCCCCTTGAAGCCTCGGGTACGCCGCGCTCACAATCAGCCCTAAGACCGCCCCGGGTATGGTAAGCTCGTCGGGTATTATCCAGTGCTCGATATCTATGAACGATACTATTATAAGGACCGAAAAGAGCGCCGCATATATCGCGAAGTCGGGGCTCGCTTTGTATCTCCAGTAGGCGGCGGTAAACATCAGCGCTGTCAGCGCCTCGACCGCGAAATACCTGAAAGATATCTTCGCCTTGCAATAGGCGCACCTGCCGCGGAGCACCAAATAGCTCACGAACGGGATGTTCAGGTACCACGGTATCGGCCTCCGGCATCCCGGGCAATGCGACGCGGGAAATACTATCGACTCGCCGCGCGGCATCCTGTATATGCATACGTTAAGAAAACTGCCGACTATCGAGCCGGCCAAAAACACGAAGACGTAGATTATCGCCGTCATTTCCTTATGGCTTTCTTTAGCGCCGCGCGCATCACCGCTACAGGCGCCTTCTTCCCGGTGAAGTGTTCAAATGAAAGCACGCCCTGGTACAAAAGCATGCCCAGCCCGTTCGATGCTTTTATCCCCCTCTTTTTGGCCTCTTTCAACAACGGCGTCGCCGGAGGGTTATATACGATATCGTAAACCGCCAGGTCCTTGTGCAGGGCCTTGGGATCCACGATACACGGGTCGCCCTTATGCATCCCGACCGGGCTCGCGTTGACCAGCAGGTCCGAACCGAGGACCTCCTCGTCTATGCGCGACCTCAGGAACGGGATATGCTTCGTGCCGCAGCGCGGGAAATCTTTTTTGGTCTTTGCCGCGAGGTCTTTCGCCCTCTTCTCTATCTGGTCGACAAAAGTGACGGACTTCGCGCCCTCCCTCGCGAGGACGAACGCTATCGCCTTCGCCGCCCCGCCTGCGCCGAAGAGCAAAACCGATTTGCCTTTGGGATTTGCCTTCAGGTCGTTTTTCAGCGAACGGATGAACCCCTCCCCGTCCGTGTTATAGGCCCTGGCCTTACCCTTCCTGAAGACTATCGTGTTCGCGGCGCCGATCCCCTTCACCTCAGGCGAAAGCTCGTCTACAAGCGGCAAGACCGCTTGTTTATGCGGTATCGTAACGTTGATACCCGAGACCCCAAGCGCCTTCAGGCTGCGGAACGCGGACTTAAGCGCGCGCGGCGGGACCTCGAACGGGATGTATACGGCATCTATCCCCAGAGAAGCGAATGCCGCATTTTGAAAATGCGGCGATAGTGTGTGCTTGACCGGGAACCCTATTATCCCGAAGACCTCGGTCTTTCCGCTTAATTTTTTAGATCTCAATTTTCAATCTCTTGTTTTCCTTATGCAGCAATTTGTTCACCGCGTTGAGGTACGCCTTCGCGCTCGCCTCGATGACATCCGTGGAAGCCGATTTGCCTATAGCCTCCTTATCCTTCGAGCGCACGCGCACCGTGACCTCGCCCAACGCGTCCTTGCCCTTGGTCACCGCCTGTATCGAATAATCCATCATCTCGCCTTTAGTCTTGGTTATCTTGTCTATCGCCTTGCAGCAGGCGTCGACAGGGCCGTCGCCCCCGGCCTCGGCGGTCTTTATGCCGGCCTTCGAGCGGAGTCTCACTTCGGCGACAGGGGCGACATCCGTCCCCGCGGTCGTATGGAAAGAGACCAATTTCCATGTCTCGCTGACCCCGCCGGTCCCCTCTTCAACAAGGGTCTCGAGGTCCTCGTCATAGATGGACTTCTTTTTATCGGCCAATACCTTGAAACGCCCGAACGCCTTCTCGATCTCAGTTTCGCTCAAAGAATATCCGAGCTTCTTTATCTTATCCATAAAAGCGTGGCGGCCCGAATGCTTTCCCAATACGAGGCTCGAGGCGCTCAACCCTATCTCCTGCGGGCTCATTATCTCGTAGGTCGTGCGCTTTTTTAATATGCCGTCCTGGTGTATGCCGGACTCGTGCGCGAACGCGTTCTGCCCGACTATCGCCTTGTTCGGCTGGACCATGATGCCGGTCAACTTCGAAACGAGCCTGCTCGCCTTCGAGATCTCTTCCGTCACTATGCCGGTAGAGAAGTTTTCGAAGAAATCGTTCCTGGTCTTTATGACCATGACGATCTCCTCCATCGACGCGTTGCCTGCGCGCTCCCCGATGCCGTTTATCGTGCACTCGACCTGCCGCGCGCCGTTCTTTACCGCGGCGATGGAATTCGCGACCGCGAGCCCGAGGTCATTATGGCAATGGACGCTGATCACCGCCCTGCCGATGTTCGGAACATGGTTCTTTATGTCGCGTATCAAGGCGCCGAATTCATCGGGTATCGCGTAACCGACCGTATCCGGGACGTTTATCGTTGTAGCGCCGGCAATTATCACCCGCTCGATGACGCGGTAGAGGAAATCCTTCTCGCTCCGCGAAGCATCCTCAGGCGAGAACTCCACGTCATCGGTAAAGTTCCGGGCGTATTTCACCCCTTCGACGGCGAGTTTTACGATCTCGTCCTCGGCCTTACGCAATTTGTACTTCATGTGTATCTTCGACGTCGCAAGAAAAACATGTATGCGTTTCTTCTTCGCCGGCTTGATCGCCGCGCCGGCCGCCTCGATGTCTTTCTTCATGCAGCGCGCGAGGCCGCAGATGACAGGCCCTTTTATCTTTTCGGCGATGGACTTTACCGCCGCGAAATCGCCGGGCGATGATACCGGGAAACCCGCCTCTATGACGTCCACGTTGAGGCGGACGAGCTGCCTTGCCACCTCGAGCTTCTCATGGTCTTCAAGCGAAGCGCCGGGGCACTGCTCGCCGTCGCGCAATGTCGTGTCGAATATTATTATCTTTTCCATTTTTTCTGGTGCTTTGCACCACCTCGCTATTTTATTTTATCCAGGGCATCATCTTACGGAGCTTCTTGCCGACGACCTCTATAAGATGGTTTTCATCCCTTTTCATTAACTTGTCAAAGTTCTTCCTTCCGGTCTCGTTCTCTTCCAGCCATTCCTTCGCGAACGCGCCGGATTGTATATCCTTGAGTATCTTCTTCATCTCTGCGCGGGCCGCGTCGGTCACTATCCTCTTGCCGCGCGTAAGGTCGCCGTATTTGGCGGTATCAGAGACGCGCTGGCGCATCCCCTGTATGCCCGTCGAGTAGATCAGGTCGGTGATGAGCTTAAGCTCGTGCAAACACTCGAAATAAGCGATCTCGGGCTGGTATCCCGCCTCGACCAGCGTATCGAAACCGGCCATGATGAGCTCGGTCACGCCGCCGCAGAGGACGACCTGTTCGCCGAACAGGTCCGTCTCGACCTCTTCCTTGAACGTCGTCTCAATGACGCCTGCCCTCGTGCCGCCTATGCCTTTGGCGTAAGCGAGCGCCGTCTTCAGGGCGTTGCCGCTGTGGTCCTGGTATATAGCGACCAGGCACGGGACGCCTTTGCCTTCCTCGAACTGGGTCCTTACAAGCGCGCCCGGCCCTTTAGGCGCTATCATAAAGACATCGACATTCTTCGGCGGGACTATCCCCCTGAAATGGATGTTGAAGCCGTGCGAAAAATTGAGCGCCTTCCCCTCGGTCAGGTGCTTCTCGACGAACGATTTATATATCTTCGCCTGGAGGTGGTCCTGCGTGAGTATCTGGATCACGTGCGCCTCTTTCGAGGCCGTCTCGGCGGACATCGGCTTGAAGCCGTCCTTGACCGCCTGCTCGTAGTTCGGCGTCCCCTCGAGTTCGGAAACGATGACCTCTACGCCGCTGTCCTTAAGGTTCAGCGCCTGGGCGCGGCCCTGGTTGCCGTATCCGACTATCGCTACTTTCTTCCCCTTCAAAAAGTTCAGGTCCGCGTCTTTGTCATAATATATCTTCAACATTTATTCCTCTTCCTCCTTTATTGTTTTTGGTTTCTCCCTTGATTCCGTCTCCATCGCTATCTTTCCCGTGCGGACTATCTCCTTGATACCGAACTGCCTCAAGAGCTCGATGAGGTCATCTATGTGCGAGGTCTCGCCCACAGCCTCTATAGTTATCGTATGCAGGCCGAGGTCCGCGACGTTCGCTTTCATCGTCTCGGCGATCTCGATTATCTTAGTGCGATCGTTCTGGGCGCGGATGCCGACTTTTATCAATATCAGTTCGCGGTCGATGAATTTCGTCTTCGTCAGGTCGGTGACCGTGATGACATCGATCAACTTGTTCAGCTGCTTCTTGATCTGTTCGAGTGTCCGCTCGTCGCCCTCGGCGACTATCGTCATCCTCGAAACGCTCGGGTCCTCGGTCTCGCCGACCGCGAGCGAATCTATGTTGAATCCGCGCGCCGAAAAAAGGCCGGATATGCGCGCGAGGACTCCCGGGTGGTTCTCGACAAGCACCGATATTGTCTGTCTCATGCCATGCTCCCTATCATATCATCGAGGCGTTTACCGGCCGGGACCATCGGGTAAACATTCTCCTCCGGCTCGACTATAAAGTCCATGACGACGGTGTTCTTTGTGCGCATCGCCTTTTCTATCGCGGGACGGACCTCTTCTTTTTTGCTGATCCGTATCCCGACCGCGCCATACGCCTCGGCTATCTTGACAAAGTCCGGGTTCTCGAGCTTCGTATGGGAATACCTCTTCCCGTAGAAGAGCTCCTGCCACTGGCGGACCATGCCGAGATACGAGTTATTGAGTATCGCTATCTTGATGTCTATCTTGTTGACGACCGCGGTCGCGAGTTCCTGTATGTTCATCTGTATCGACCCGTCGCCGCTTATGACGAAAACCTCTGAACCGGGCTTGCCGACTTTCGCTCCTATTCCCGCGGGAAAGCCGTAGCCCATCGTCCCGAGCCCGCCGCTTGAGAGCAGCTCGCGCGGACGCATGAAATTATACCACTGCGCCGTCCACATCTGGTGCTGGCCGACGTCGGTGGCGATTATCGCCTCTCCCTTCGTCGCCTCGCAGATCTGCTGGATGACATACTGCGGGCGGAGCCTGTCGTCCATCTTGTAATTGAGCGGATGTTTCTGCTTCCACTCGAGGATCTTCTCGGTCCACTCTTTGTCGTGCGGCCTGTGGACTATCTTCAAGAATTCTTCCAGGACGCACTTGACGTCCCCGACTATCGGGACATCGACCGCCACGCTCTTGGATATTGCCGACGGGTCGATGTCTATATGGATCACCTTCGCGTGCGGGGCGAACTCGTCTATCTTCCCGGTAACGCGGTCATCGAACCGCGCGCCTATCGCTATAAGGAGGTCGCAGTTCTGGACAGCATGGTTCGCGTATCCGGTCCCGTGCATGCCGAGCATGCCGAGCGATAATTCGTGGTTACCGGGGAACGAGCCCAAACCGAGCAATGTCATCGTGACCGGGGAATTTATCTTCTCGGCGAACTCTTTCAATTCTTTCGCCGCGCCTGAGAGGATGACCCCGCCGCCCGCGTATATGACGGGACGTTTCGATTCCGAGACCATCTTGACCGCCCTCTTGATCTGCCCGGGATGCCCGCAATACGTCGGCTTGTAGCCGCGGACGCTGACCTTCTCCGGATAATGGAACTCGGTCTCGGCCAACTGGACATCGGACGGCAGGTCTATGAGGACAGGCCCCGGTCTTCCGGTCGAGGCTATATGGAACGCCTCCTTGACCGTCCGCGCGAGGTCTTTGACGTCCTTGACGAGGTAATTATGCTTGGTTATCGGGCGCGTGATGCCGATAATATCGGCCTCCTGGAACGCGTCGTTCCCGATCATGAACGTCTTGACCTGCCCGGTTATCGCGACCATAGGTATCGAATCCATATACGCGGTCGCTATTCCTGTGACGAGGTTCGTGGCGCCCGGGCCTGATGTCGCTATGCAGACGCCGGGTTTGCCGGTCGCGCGCGCGTAGCCGTCGGCGGCGTGCGCCGCTCCCTGCTCGTGCCTGACCAAATAAAATTTCAAGTCAGAGTGATATAAGGCGTCAAAGAGCGGCAATGCCTGCCCGCCGGGATAGCCGAATATCGCCCCGACATTCTCTTTTTTGAGCGATTCAACCAATATCCTCGCCCCGTTCATTTTAGTTGTCATTTAATCATTAACCTTTCATAACGGCGCCGGTGCTCGCAGATGTGACGAGTTTCGCGTAACGCGCGAGGTAGCCCGTCGTTATCTTCGGCTTATGCGCCTTGATCGATCTCATCCGTTTAGTCAATTCGGCCTTCGAGATCTTCAGTTCCAGTTTCCTCTTGTTGATGTCGATCTCGATCGTGTCGCCGTCCCTGATCGCGGCGAGAGGCCCGCCCTCGGCCGCCTCAGGCGCTATATGCCCGATGCACGGCCCCTGTGTGCCGCCGGAGAATCTTCCGTCTGTGATCAAAGCGACTTTATCGGCTAATCCCATACCGACGATGGCCGCGGTCGGGGATAACATCTCCCTCATGCCCGGCCCGCCCTTGGGGCCTTCATAGCGGATGACAACGCAGTCGCCTGCGGTTATCTTCCTGTCCATGATAGCCTTCATCGCGTCTTCCTCGGAATTAAAACATTTCGCCTTGCCGGTGAAATGCTTTATCTTCTCCTGAACGGCGCTCTGCTTGACTACGGCACCGTCCGGGGCAATATTGCCCTTCAGGACGGCTATACCTCCTTCTTTATGGTAAGGCCTGTTAAGCGGCCTGATGACCTCTTCATCGTCTATGCGCGCGGCGTCGGCGATCTGGTAGATCGTCCTGCCGCTGACCGTCGGGAGGTTGCTCAATTCCGGCTTAAGCCTCTTCAAGACCGCGGGAATGCCGCCCGCGAACTCGAGGTCTTCCATAAAATATTTGCCCGACGGCAAAATATCCGAGATATGCGGCGTCTGCCTGCTTATTTTATCGAAGATATCGAGCGGCATTTTTATGCCCAGCTCATGCGCGATAGCCGTCACATGCAAAACCGTGTTCGTCGACCCGCCGAGCGCCATATCGACGCGCAGCGCGTTCTCGAACGCCCTCGGAGTCAATATCTTTCTGGGTGTTATATCCTTTTTAACAAGCTCGACGATACGCTCGCCGCTTAAATAAGCGATTCTTTCCCTCTTCGCCGATGCCGCGAGGGCAGTAGCCCCGCCCGTCATAGCGATGCCAAGCGCCTCGGAAAGGCAGCTCATCGTATTCGCGGTATAAAGCCCCTGGCAGGCGCCTGCGCCCGGGCAAGCGTTGCACTCGAGTTCTTCGAGCTCTTCTCTTGTGATCTCTCCTGCCCTGTGCCTTCCGACCGCCTCGAACGTATCCTTGACGAGCGAGAGGCGTTTTAACCCCGAACGGCCAGAAAGCATCGGCCCGCCGGTGACGACGATAGCCGGGATATTCATCCTGCACGCCGCCATCATCATTCCCGGGGTGATCTTGTCGCAATTTGTAAGCAAAATAAGCCCGTCCAAGGCATGGGCTGTCGTGACCATCTCGACCGAATCGGCAATAAGCTCCCTCAGCGGAAGCGAGCAATGCATGCCCAAATGGCCCATGGCGATGCCGTCGCAGATAGCGGGTATTCCGAAGACAAAGGCTGTGCCGCCTGCCGCGTAAATGCCGTGCTCGATCGAGCGCTCAAGCTCGCGTAAATGGATATGGCCGGGAACGAGGTCAGTAAAACTGGAGGCTATGCCGATGAACGGCCGCTCCATCTCAGACTTCGTCATACCTGTGGCATACATAAGCGAACGACTTCCGGCCTTCTCAAGGCCTTTCTTGACCCTATCGCTTCTTAACATGATATATCTCCTTGGATTACCTAGGGATACGAAACCCTATGGGTTGGCACAAAGGAAAGTTTAAGCCATTGTAAACCAGAATTATAGCATATCGACCGGATATGTCAATAATATTATAGGACGTCAAGCCAGGGGCCAAACACCCTCCTTCACCCCTATAGACGTAAAATGGCGGGATTTTCTTTCAAAAATTATTTGACGTATTTTGTGCCGTCAGGGCCGATAGCGTTAAGCTGGAGGACTACTTCCCCTTCTTTGGCCACCGCGTAGTGCGGCATCCCGCTCGGCTCTGTGAAGAAGCTCCCGGAAGGGAGTCTCTTGAGTTTCGACTCGTCGAACTTATCACCGTAGCCGAAATAGAAAGTCCCGGAGAGGACGGTGACCATCCTTCCCTTATTCGGGTGCGAATGGGGTTTCAGGATGGTATTTGCGGGTATCCTGATGCGCTGGGTGTATGGCGCCGCAATGCTTGGGTCCCCTGCCAGGACCGCGGTCTGCAGGCCGTGCAGTTTGGGGTCGGATTTCCATATTATATCGCCCGGCACAAGCCTGGCAGCCGGCATGTTGGCATTATTTATCCCGGTAAAATGGAACGCCGCGGCGCATGCCAGGACTATTACTGCGGATATGACGAGATATTTAAGATATTTCATATGTCGTAGCTCATGCCTCCCAGTAATTTCCAGTGATTGTCCTCTTTCGCCCACGTATGGGTTATCCGCGATGACTGTGTTTTAGCCACACCGGTATTAACGTGGATGATGTATTGGGTCAGCGCGACATCTCCCAGTAACCGGATACCTTCCCGTTCGATCTT
Source organism: Candidatus Omnitrophota bacterium (assembly GCA_041653595.1). Classification (NCBI taxonomy): domain Bacteria; kingdom Pseudomonadati; phylum Candidatus Omnitrophota; species Candidatus Omnitrophota bacterium. The sequence continues at coordinate 83,432 of JBAZFB010000007.1, forward strand.
GAAAGTGCATGAAGTAGGCGCGGGGACCAATTGCTTCATGAAACGGGCGCTTCCTTGTCGACCGGCTGCGGCAATGAGCTCGGCCACCCAAGGAATTTACTATGCACAATTGCAAGCGCCTCCTCATAATTTGCTTTATAGAGGTTTGCGAAGTACATCTCTTCCAATGCCCAAATTTCCTCTTCCATCGCGTCCCTTCTGCTCTTCACCGAATCAAGTATACTGTCACTGTAATTATTTTAATGCATATTATGAAATATTAAGTCTCTCACATACATCCTTCCAATAAGTAGGAGATGTTATTTGATTCGTGAAAGATGTTTTTTTAATTATATCAGAACAGCGATTTATATATTTTTGATCTGTCAGAAATTGTTTCAATTTTTCGCCTCGAATACAATTGTATACTTTATTTATATTACATAGCTCCAAATACCAGGCGCATTGTATGCCTGTTTCGCTTGAACGGATGTCTGCTATAAAGTCAAAAGCGATATTCGCTAAAGATTCATAGAAGACCATATCATCCAAACTTTCTATGAGCAATTGGCTATTTTCTACTCCGTCGTCATGATCTATGACCCATTCTTTTTTACGGCAGGCTTCCTTGTCGAAGTGCTCCACAGCGAAATTTTTTGTCCAGGTATTTAAACATGCCTTCAATGAATCCTCGCATTTTTCAAATAAACCGTCTTTTTTTAAGCTATCGATATGTTCTGAGATAAACCAGATTATCTCCGTAGAGCAATCTAACGAATTATCCGGATTATTATTGATATATTGAAGGGCAAAAGGAAGGAAATAACAGGATTCTTGGTATGAACTGATAGGAGTCAGATGGAAGATTATACGATAGTCAGACCAACTCATATCCAGATCGGCTGTATCCAATACCCCTTTAAGCTCTTTATCTGAGATATGATCATAGGGATTTGAGAATTTTTCCGGCCGCTTATACGGAGTTTTGAACAATTCTATTCCATCCATTTTTTACCTAATTAAGTATGCTGTCACCGTAATTATTTTACGGATATGGTTTAGGAACCTGTCCCTGCAATGCTTTGTCGATCTCTGAATTGAACGACGCGTCGCCCCATTCTTTCCTGGCTTCGCTCGCGATCTCTTCGGCTTCCGCTTTACGTTGATTGACAACTAGAAGCGCTATGAGCGTTGAAACCTCATTCGTGAATGCTTTGTTGGTATATTCAAGGAGCCTCGTTCCAAACTTCGGATCTTCGGCTAAATGTTTATTCTCCCGATATAACTCAACGTATCGAGAAAATGACGCTTTTGGATCAATGTACTTCCCGCATACTTTATATTCTTTGGCGTTGATCAAGGCGGGTTGTGCCAAGTCATAGACTTTCCTTGCGGAATCCGGATCGCGGGTATCAAGCGCCATAAATATTTCTTTTGTACGGGATCCTTCTCCGAACTCACCATCGATTGAAACCATATCACTAAATGATTCCCGGAGATCTTTCCCATCGATGACGTTCTTCGCAGCTTCGTCGCGGAATTCTTTTAGCTTGACGAGGGCCGGAGGATAGACCTCTGCGAGTCTATGCCAATAGAGTAAAGCAAATGACAGCCGGACCCCATAAAGCGCCTTATCATATTTAAGGGCGTTTTGGTGGAACCATACGAATTTCGCTAATGCGTCTTCGTAGCGTTGGTCCTGGGTATCTTTTTCGGCCTCATTTAGTATTTTTTGCGGATTGGGTTGAAGCGGCGGCTTCCATTCAGCAAACGCTACTGCAGACAGTAACAACATGAGAATGATCGCAGTCAATCTTTTCATTATTCCCTCCTATTACCTAACATTTGAACTCAGCGGCTGTCCCCAATTAGTCCTGATTTGCTTGTAATTAAATATGTAAAGTAACGTCAATATGCCCGCCGGCAGTATGCCGAATATTGCGCCCGCGTATACAACCAGGATCGTAGCCGGGGAATCTATATAAAGCGGATGATTAGTAAAGAAAAGATAATTATTTAAGAAGAAGCTTACTATTGCTTGCCAGCCCATTATTAACCAATACAGGGTCAATAAAGATATTGACGCTATCCAGGCGCGCTTGCGATTTGAGATTATGCCTAGGGTCGAATAAACGAACGATAAAGCAAATAAAGGCACTATGATCTTAACTATAGAAAAAAGCGGATGTAATAACACTATTAAGGAAACGAGGATTAATTGTATTGTCCAAATTACCTGGACTATCTTAAGCAGCGATATTCCGGCATTACTTTTTGATTCTCTGTTCATTATTGCTGATCATCACTTTTTGGCAAACTCGGACCGACTATGGTTCCGTCCATCAGGACCATGACTGAGAAATAACTGTTTGCCCTGATCCCATCCAGGTCAACATTGCCGTTGACGGATATGCTATAGTACCACCTGTCTTTATACTTATCGTCCCATATCTCAGATAGTGAAATATTGACGACTTTGAAGTTAACGAATTTGGGATATTTCTCCTTGACCCATTGCGTGGCAATTTCCACGGCTTTATGGACCGGCAAAGGCAGTTCTTCGCTCGTTTTCCATTCCGGGCATTTCTCCAGCACGTCTCTGGTGGTTTGGTATATTGTTCTTTTCCCGTTTTCATCGACGTGCTCCGTCAAGCGGACAACTTCACCTGCTATCGCCTGCGTCGAAAAAAGGAAGATGCCAAGTACCGCGATCACTAATCTTTTCATGTCTCCTCCTATTAACGTTTGAACTCAGCGGCGGCGACTTCTAATCAGGATGCCAGCGCCGTCCGCTGGAGTGAAATGTTCTCCGTTTTAATTATTCTTTAATATTTCCCCAGCGGTGTGAAAATGTACTTTTTTACTGCGCTCTTTCACTTCGTATTGCGCAATAACTTTTCTATCTATCAGAGTCTCATACATTTCCATAAGGGATTTTTTCAACAATTTTGAACGATCCTCGTCATAATAATTAGACAGTCTTTTTAAGACCCTTTCTTCCTGTTCGTTAAATCTAACCGATATTATTCCCATTTTTTGTACACCTCCTCACGATTTGCTATGCTGATTACGTAATAATTCTTGTTCTCGATATAGAAAATAGCCCTGTATTTATTCTTTCTCATCCTGAAATAGCTTCTTTTACTGTTTGATTTCAGCCTTTTAATATCAAATAAATTCAGATCGCTTGTTGTCTCTAATGCTATAAAAGCGTGATCAAATAGCTCAAATATATCTTTAGGGAGCTTCCCTTTTTTGATCTGCTTTGATATTTCATCTTCATAGAAGATTGACATGTTTACATTGTATTACTTATTTAGGTTAATGTCAAGGATTTTATATATTTATCACGGAGAACGTTTGAACTCAGCGGCTGGCACCTTAAAACAGACGGCCGGGACAGTCCGCTGGAGTGAAATGTTATATGATTATTTATTATTTTTTAAATTTTTCTATTATGTCTTTCCTGGTGATTAAATAAAGTACCAGAATTTCTATGGCCAATGTGATATAACTTGGAATCATGCTAATTGCAACAACATGTGCCCCTTTAGGTATAGTAATCGGTTCATTCATGGCAAAACATACATATAAATAATGGCATATACCAAATAGCCTACCGCAGATGTTTATTACAAGAAAGACAAGGATAATTATCCTTCCCCAATTTTTCAAAAATATGAAAGATATTCCGCCAATAATAAGGGCTGTCAGGAGTAGGAAAGATGCGATCATTATAATGGTTACAAAAATCCCGGATGATTGGATGCCTCTGAGATAAATCACTAAGCCGTATCTTATGGGGTAAAACTGATGGACTAATTCCCACAGGCCGTATAAACATGCAGAAATTCCGATTAGTTTTATTTTATTCATATTTTCCTTTCATATAACGTTTGAACTCAGCGGCTGGCACTTTAAAACAGGACGCTGGGACAGTCCGCTGGAGTGAAATGTTAGGCGCCTTTATGCAATTGGTCCGGCTTTGTTGATCACTCTAAAAAATACCCCCTACTAAATGCCCAATAAAATTGCCCATAAATTATTAAAAATAATCCAACAAAACAAAGTAACGAGAAAGAAATAATCAATAATATCGAACGTTTTGCAGTACGTTTACTTCGAGTATAATAAACATAAATAATTCCCCATATATTTACTATGCTTGCCATAATTGAGCTGATATTTAAACATTGGAAACCATAATTATATTTTTGTAATAAAGGGAACAAAATCCACGGAAGAGTGAGCAGTATTATCGCTAAAGCATAGATAGTCCATATATGTTTTGGGAAGTATATGTACTTTTTGACGCATTGATCAAGCATATTATTTTTATTTTCCATTATACTATTTATCTCCGCCTAACGTTTGAACTCAGCGGCTGGCACCTTAAAACAGGACGCTGGGACAGTCCGCTGGAGTGAAATGTTAGGCAGCGATTTTATCGCTTTTTTGGCCAACTAACTCACCAGATGCAACAAGAGCAATGAAAAGCCCCAAGACTATACCTCGAACGAAGCTCATCGCAACCCTTAAAGCATTACTCGCTATTGGTAACGACATGTAAAAATCTAAGGCAAATCCACTCACTGCCAAAACCATCAGCAAAATGACAGCAACTAGACCCAGCCAGTGCGCCCAAGAAGCACGCTGGCGCGAGCGGTCGAAGAAAAACACTAGAAGAATAATCGCTCCAAAAAAGTAGATAATGTGGAAACCGACCGACGCTATCGCATTCATACATCCTCCTCTGCCTAACGATTGAACTCAGCGGCTGGCACCTTAAAACAGACGGCTGGGACAGTCCGCTGGAGTGAATTGTTAGAAGCTCTTCTTTTCTGCTTTTTCAATAATTTCAGCCAATAATTCTTTTGTTGACCCTTTTGTTTGCTCTAAAGATTGTTTGCATATCTCTAATACTTCAGGATATTCTTTGGCATTCATTTCTAACGACCAGGCTGCAGCAGATCCTACAGCGGCGTCTTCTATGTTTTGGATTCTTTGCGCAACCTAAGCGCTGAAATAATCCTTTTTACGGCCCATATATTTTTTGAGCGGAAGTACTCTGCCCACAAATCGTCAAGTTGTTTTGCTGTTTTCACAGGTGTCATGATTAAGTTTTTAGATTCTCTTGTGTCAAAAAGAAGAAGGGTCGATTGTGATTTGTTTGATGTATTTACTACAGAATCTTTAATAATTAATTCTACGGTATACATTCCCAGAGGGTCCTCTTCTGTAAAAGTTATATCTAGCGAATTATCCAGATTGATAACCTGCTCATCCTTTGATACGCTTGCTTTTGATTTAGCATAATCTCTTTGTTCCAATAAAATATTGCCAGATGGATCAATAACTTTTATATCGGCACTTAGATCAACAGAATTATCTGAGTTTACAGAGAAACCTTTGACTAAAATTGCGCAATATGCGGTTTCACCTCTTACGTATTCTCTTACATCCTTAGCTGGATCGAATGTTTTTGCTTGATTAGAGGCATACAAGAAGACATTAAGATCTTGAGCATAGAGTGTAGAGGTTATAAATAAAAGAAAGATGGCAATAATTGAAATTTTATATTTTTCCATTTTCCCCCTTCTAACGTTTGAGCTCAGCGGCCGAGCCCTGCTAAAACACCCTGGCGTGGTCCGCTGGAGTGAAATGTTAGCTATTTATTTCATTTATTTAATATAGAAAATAGCGTTCCTTTTCCTATTATAATACCTTTACATGTTTCTTCGATATATTCTATTATTTTATCAAGTTTCGTATTTATTGGATCTGGATCAATTTTTGAATCATAAAATATAGCTGAATATTTCTCAGTTTCTTGAATATTTTTTTCTCTTAGCGCATCATTCGTAGTATAGTTTTGAGCCCACAAAATTGCTAACATACGGGCTGCTGTAAATATTTCACTAATAATACTATTAAGATCTTCGAACGGCTTTGCTTTATCCTTACCAACTTGAGCCATAAATCTATATCGATATGAATGTATTTTGTTAAAAAGAGCTCTATTTTGATCATATCTGACGAATACTACAGAAGCTTGTTTTCGAGCTTCAAATCTGGTTTCGCTTTCATCATCCCGTTTTGTAATTGAATTTGTTTCGCTTTCAAGCCCCATTGGACTTCGAATATATTTAATTACATCCCTAGCTTCATAAAACAAAGCTAGTGTTTCTTCCGCAAGTTCAATATTTCTCTTTCCCTTATGCTCCCGACGCCAGGAATCTATATTATAGATGGCTATTACAGAGGTCAATATTAGTAATAAGTCTTTTATAAATTCCATTTTATCCATATTTTAGCTAACGTTTGAACTCAGCGGCTGAGCCCTTGATAACGGATGGCTAGCACAGTCCGCTGCAGTAAATTGTTAAAAGATTATCTTAACTATTCGCTAAACATCTCCTGGAAAGTATCTTTCCAACTAAATGCATTTAATATCCAGCCTTCGGGAGTCTTGAAAAAATAAAAAACCCATGGAATTGCATGTCTATTAGTTTTCTCTAAATAGCGTAATCTCAAAAGGGAGGTTCCTACTTTTTTTGAATCAATAAATTCATAGCTCACCGCGGCCCCATATCGCGTTCCATATTGTTCTCTCTGCGCTTTTGATTGTAAAGCTGCTGAATCAAATTCAGATTCAGATATAACAACGTAGGGTTTCATTTCTTTAAAGGCGGCGCCTAGATTACCAGCGGCTACTTGCTGCATTATTTTATTTGCTAATTCTTTCGCTGCGGATTCATCAGGAACCGTAGCAGCGCTTATTAGAGAAACATGACTAAAAACAAACATAATGGCAAGAATCAAATACTTTAGCATTTGCCATCTCCTTTCTTGTTTTATTATCTATTTGTTTATCTTTCTTTTAACGTTTGAACTCAGCGGCTGGCACCTTAAAACAGGACGATGGGACAGTCCGCTGGAGTGAAATGTTAGACTACGATATCCAAAGCATTACCCTTCCTAATTCAGTCAGCTTCTTATCTTCTATTCTATACGCAATTATCCAACCGGCACCAGTAAGACTTTCTGCCTGAGTTCCCACATAAACTAATATAATATTGCTCTTTTCGTCGTAAGCGGGAATGGATACGGTAGTTATTCCGTAAGCTTTGGGATTTTCCTGATACAATTTTTTCCATTCGCCGCCATTTTTATCGAAATATTTCATAAAATGACTATCTCTATCTATTACATAACCTTGTTGCATATCAGATTCTATCTCCAGCGAGATGCTTTCGCGATTTAATTCGAATAATGCGTCAAGCAACGCAGAAATATCATATCCTTGGATAATAAGCCCCTTCTTAATATATTCTCTTGCTTGATTAATTTCTTCTTTATTATTTATATCTAAATGGCCTAGCCCTGTCTTAGGCTCGACAATGACATATAGGTCTTCTTCGTGATTTTGCGCTAAGATAAGCCCGAGGAGGTTGCAGTTCTTTTTAACATCTTGCCGTATTTCGGGCCAGGCTAATGGCATTATTGCGCAACATAGGATTAAGGAGATTATTATTTTTTTCATATTTATTAGTCTAACGTTTGAACTCAGCGGCTGAGCCCCTAAAAACAGGTGGCTGGCGCAGTCCGCTGGAGTGAAATGTTATGTTTGTTTTCTAGGAACATTGTATTTTTTTATATACCATTTGCGCCATTTGATAATTGCGTGTATTCTTTCCGGATCATTCCAGATAAAACCAAAATCTTCTTTGGTTAATTTTTTAAGGGATTCGTTAGCCCAATATCGCGTTGTCACCATGCCCGCTTCAGGATATTTTGCTCCGACATGCATTGATTCATCAGAAAGTGCATCTATAAGATAGGGTATCGAGGTTTCGTTACCCTGTTCTCCGAGGATTCTTGCAGCGTCAGCCCGTAATGCCGTTTGGGGGCCATTCAATGCTTGATGCAATAGATTTATTTCAATCTTTTCATTCTTTTCTATTTTTTCGAATAAAACAGGAATGAGTTCTTGCGGTAAGGGACCAATAGTTGGGGCAAGCGGTGTCATGTCCATTTCGGCCAAGGCAATATTTGAAACGAGCAAGATTAACAGTAAGGTAATTATGTTTTTAGTCATTTTTCTTCCGTTATTATTAAACATAACGTTTGAACTCAGCGGCTGGCACCTTAAAACAGGATGCTGGGACAGTCCGCTGGAGTGAAATGTTCTCCGTTTTAATTATTCTTTAATATTTCCCCAGCGGTGTGAAAATGTACTTTTTTACTGCGCTCTTTCACTTCGT